>NZ_JBWKZJ010000004.1:0-171762 GCF_059424365.1 Brevundimonas sp. GW456-12-10-14-LB3 | reverse complement strand
GGTCAGGGGGTAGAGGCGGCCGGGGACGGGCGGGGCGGCGTCCGGCGTCGGGATCAGGATCGGATAATGGGTCAGGCCGGTCCCGGCCGTGACCTGGGGGTCGTCGGCTGGGATGTGCGACAGGCGAAAACCGCTCAGTCGGTCCGGGGCGCCGGGCGCCAGGTCGCGGCCGAAGACGGCCGTCTGGACCGCCGGGTCCTGCAGCGTGCCATAGGCGAACAGCAGGCTCCCGGCGGTCATGGAGGCGGCGGCGGCGGCGGCCAAGCCGTCTGGATCAGGCCGCCTGTTTCTTGCGGCTGGGGGCGACCATCAGCTTCTTGGTTTCGGCGATGGCCTTGGCCGGGTTCAGCCCCTTGGGGCAGACCTGGGCGCAGTTCATGATGGTGTGGCAGCGGTACAGTTTGAACGGGTCTTCCAGGTCGTCCAGACGTTTCTGGGTGGCGTCGTCGCGGCTGTCGGCGATCCAGCGATAGGACTGCAGCAGGGCCGCCGGGCCCAGATATTCCTCCTGGTTCCACCAGTAGCTGGGGCAGGAGGTGGAGCAGCAGGCGCACAGGATGCACTCGTACAGGCCGTCCAGTTTTTCGCGCTCGGCCGGGGTCTGGAGCCGTTCCTTCTCCGGGTCGGGCTCGTCCGACTGGAGATAGGGCTGGATGGAGTCGTACTGGGCGTAGAACAGGCTCAGGTCCGTCACCAGATCCTTGACCACCGGCTGGTGCGGCAGGGGGGAGATGGTGATGTTGTGCGACTGGCACTCGTCCCAGCCCTTGGTGCAGGCCAGGGCGTTGCGCCCGTCGATGTTCATCGAGCAGGAGCCGCAGATCCCCTCGCGGCACGAGCGCCGGAACGACAGGGTCGGGTCGATGGTGTTCTTGATGTGGATCAGGGCGTCCAGCAGCATCGGCCCGTGATCGTCGGACGAGACCTCATAGACGTCCCAGCGCGGGTCGGCGTCGACCTCGGGGTCATAGCGATAGACCTTGTAGGTCTTGACGTTCTTGGCGCCGGCCGGGGCCTTGTGGACCTTGCCCTTGGCAGGCTTGGAGCCGCGGGGGAGGGAGAGTTGAACCATCTGCGTTCGACCTCAGTAAACCCGAGCCTTGGGCTCGATGTACGCGATGTCGTCGGACATCGTGTAATTGTGCACGGGGCGGTAGTCGATCTGGACCTGTTCGCCCGGGCGCTTCCACGCCAGGGTGTGTTTCATCCAGTTCGCGTCGTCCCGGTCCGGATAGTCCTCGCGGGCGTGGGCGCCGCGCGATTCCGTGCGGTTCAGGGCGCTCTCGATGGTGACGACGGCCTGGGCGATCAGATTGTCGTACTCCAGCGTTTCCATCAGATCCGTGTTCCAGATCAGGCCGCGGTCCGTGGTCTTGATGTCGGAACCGGCGGCGTCGATGGCGCGCAGCTTGTCCGTGCCCTGTTGCAGGGTGTCGCCGGTGCGGAACACCGCCGCATCGGCCTGCATCGCCTTCTGCATCGCCAGCCGCAGCTCAGCCGTCGGGGTGGAGCCGTCAGCGTTGCGGAAGCGGTCCAGTCGGGCCAGGTGGGCGTCGGTCTGGGCCTTGGAGGCGCTGGGCACGGCCGATGCCTTGTCCACCACCTCGCCGCAGCGCAGGCCGACGGCGCGGCCGAACACCACCAGGTCGGTCAGGGAGTTGGAGCCCAGGCGGTTGGCGCCGTGCACCGAGACGCAGGCCGCCTCGCCAACGGCCATCAGGCCGGGCACGACGCTGTCGGGGTTTCCATCACGAAGGGTCAGCACCTCGCCGTGATAGTTCGTGGGAATGCCGCCCATATTGTAGTGGACCGTCGGCAGGACCGGGATCGGCGCCTTGGTCACGTCCACGCCGGCGAAGATCTTGGCGCTTTCGGAAATGCCCGGCAGGCGCTGATGCAGGATCTTCGGATCCAGGTGGTCCAGGTGCAGGAAGATGTGGTCCTTGTTCGGGCCCACGCCGCGGCCTTCGCGAATCTCGATGGTCATGGAGCGGCTGACCATGTCGCGCGGAGCCAGGTCCTTCACGGTCGGCGCATAGCGCTCCATGAAGCGCTCGCCTTCCGAGTTGGTCAGGTATCCGCCCTCGCCGCGCGCGCCCTCGGTGATCAGGCAGCCCGCGCCGTAGATGCCGGTCGGGTGGAACTGGACGAACTCCATGTCCTGCAGCGGCAGGCCGGCGCGCAGCACCATGGCGTTGCCGTCGCCGGTGCAGGTGTGGGCGGAGGTGGCCGAGAAATAGGCCCGGCCGTAGCCGCCGGTCGCCAGCACCACCATCTTGGCCCGGAACTGGTGAAGCTGCCCATTGTCCAGCTGAAGCGCCGTCACGCCGGTGCAGGCGCCGTCCTGCATGATCAGGTCCAGCGCGAAATATTCGATGAAGAACTTCACCTCGCGGCGCACCGACTGGCCGTACAGGGTGTGCAGGATGGCGTGGCCGGTCCGGTCGGCGGCGGCGCAGGTGCGCTGCACCGGGCCTTCGCCGAAGTTGCGGGTCATGCCGCCGAAGGCGCGCTGATAGATCTTGCCTTCCTCGGTGCGCGAGAAGGGCACGCCCCAGTGTTCCAGCTCATAGACGGCCTTGGGCGCGTTGCGGACCAGATATTCGATCGAGTCCTGGTCGCCCAGCCAGTCCGACCCCTTGACGGTGTCGTACATGTGCCACTGCCAGCTGTCCTCGCCCATATTGCCCAGCGAGGCGGAGATGCCGCCCTGGGCCGCCACGGTGTGGGAGCGGGTCGGGAAGACCTTGGTGACGCAGGCGACCTTCAGCCCCTGCTGGGCGGCGCCGAGCGCGGCGCGAAGGCCGGAGCCCCCGGCGCCGACGACGACGACGTCATATTCGTGATCGATCAGTTCGTAAGCGGCCATCTGGGGATCAGGCTCCGAAACCGGCGGGCAGGGGCGCAGAACCCAGCGCCAGCCGCACGATGAAGAAGACGCTGGCGGCCGCCAGCACGAGAAGGACCAGGTTCAGCAGGCCCGTCAGGGCCTTGCGGGTGCCGACCTGGGGCACATAGTCCTCGAGGATGACCTTCCAGGCCAGGCTGAGGTAGCCGAACAGCAGCACCGCCGTGACCGCCGTCAGGCCGGCGTTCAGCGGCCTGGCGAACCAGGTCATGACGGCGTCATAAGAGGCGCCCGCCAGGGTGAAGCCGGTCGAGGCGACCCAGACGCCCAGCGGCAGCAGCGCCGTCAGCAGCACCCGCTCGGTCAGCCATTCGCCGCCGCCGTGGCGCTCGGAAATCTTGACCTTGTTCTTGAACTTGGCGGCGCCGCTCACAGCGAGACCCTCCCGGCAGCGAACAGGACGACCCAGAACAGGATCGCCAGGGGAACGGGCGCCCAGACCGCGATGTTCGACAGTGCAGTCGCCGACTTGATGGTCAGGCCGTTGCCCGTGTCGTTGATCGTGTGGCGGGCGCCGTTCAGGATGAAGGAGAACAGGACCACCGTCAGGCCGAAGCCGACGAACAGGCCCAGCGGCGAGCCCGCCAAGGCCAAGGCCGTCTCATAGGCCTCGGGCCCGAAGGCCAAGGCGCCCAGCCAGGCGACGACGAAGACCAGGCCGACGGTGCCGGCGATCAGGGTCGCGCGGAACAGGATCGAGGCGGCCATGGTCACGTGCCAGCGCCAGATTCCCATATGGGGCGAGAGCGGGGTCAGATGGCCGTTGGGCTGGATGACGAAACGACCGGTTCGGTCGCCCGATGCAACCCCCGGGTTCGGCTTGGGCTGAGTCATGCGAATGCTTCTCAAAAGCGAATGAATTCAATCGCCGTGTGCGGTTGCGAAGGCTTTTGTGACCCTAGAGGGACGGTGTCAACGGACCGTTGATCACTTAGCGGATTCTAGCGTCGCTCAGGCCGATGCGTGTCGAAATCGCGATATTCAAGGCATGATCGATCCACGCTCCGCCTGAGATGCAGGTTTTACGCGGCGCCCTGGGTTTTGGATCGCTGCGCGCCGCCAAGCTCGCCAAAGCCGCGCCTGCCCCTATATGGACCCCATGACCGAGACCACGCCCCGCCCCGTCCTTCGGCTGCATCCGGCCCACCGGGATGACATCGGCGACCTGATCACGCGTCGGCCGGTGCCCGGTCCGGGCTTGGATCAGGTCGATCCCTTCCTGTTCCTGAACCATCACGGCCCCCAGACCTATCCGCCGAACAACGCCGGCCTGCCCTTCGGCCCCCACCCGCACCGGGGGTTCGAGACCGTCACCTTCATTCTGGACGGCGAGCTGGCCCACAACGACTCCGGCGGCGGCGAGAGCATCATCAAGGCGGGCGGGATCCAGTGGATGACCGCCGGCTCGGGCCTGATCCACGCCGAACTGTCGCCGGCCGACTTCAAGCGCGACGGCGGGCCGATGGAGATCCTGCAGCTGTGGGTGAACCTGCCGTCCCGGCTGAAGATGACCCGGCCCGCCTATGTGGGGCTTCAGGCCGCCGACATCCCCACCTTCACCACCGAGGGCGGCGTGGTGGTCGAGCCGGTCTCCGGCGAATGGCTGGGGGTCAAGGCGCCGATCCAGTCGCTGATCGACATCCATCTGGCCGTCGTCCGCATGCCCGCCGGCGCTCGGTTCGAAGTCCCGGTCGCGCCCGGCCGCACTGTCTTCTTCTATGCGATCAAGGGCCAGGTGTCGGTCGCCGGAACCCCCGTGCCCGAATGGAACCTGGCCGCCCTGGGCGACGGCGACGCGGTCGAGATCACGGCCCAAAGCACAGACAAGACCGGGGCCGTCGTCCTGCTCGGCCACGCCGAACCGATCAAGGAGCCGGTCTTCAGCCACGGCCCCTTCGTCATGACCACCCGCGAGGAAATCATCCAGGCCATTCAGGACTACCAGTCCGGCAAGTTCGGCCCGCCGCCGCGGGTGTGAGGCTGGCCTTTGGCTTTTAGGCCTCGTCGGCTGTGCAGAACGCAGACATTCCGAAGGGCTGTTCGGGGTGGTTGGAGGACCTTCCGATCAGTCCCAGTCGCCGTTGTTGATCTTGGAAACCCAATCCTCGTCAAGGTTCATGACCGCCTCCGCGAGCGCATGGTGACTTTTCGAGACAGCCATGGCGGCCATAGCGGCGACAGTCATGTCTCGACTCCAACTCTCGCCTCGATGAGCGAGCACACAGTCCGGCAGGCGAGAGATGGCTAAGTCGTAGGCGGGCAGGAGAAAGTCCGGCACCTCTGGCCCTCGACCATTTGTCCGAGCCACATCAACCGACGCCGGAAAGAGCAAAAAGCCGAAATCAATCGGGTTCGCTTGTGATAGCGCGATTTCCACGACATGCGGGATCGCTGCGTATGACGCGGTGTAGACGTCGCCTTGATGGCAAAGGCTCGACCAAAGCGTAAGCCACGGCTCGTCGTTTGGACCCTGCTGCTCTGGCCGTTTCGCCAATGCGTGGAGAAGATCGGGAATGTCCGATGCCGCCCCGTAAGCGTGAGTGAGTTCAGACCAGCGGTTATCGTCGAGTTCAAGCATGGCTACTAACCTTCCACGGGAAAGCACTCATGCCAATGTCCGCAACGGGTCGTGAGGCGTCTTATCTAATCGTAGCCACAGCAGACGCTGACTTTCGCTGATGCTATGTATGGCAGTGCGGTGGGGGGAGGACACCCCGCTAGGGGCACCAGAGGGTAATGCTGACCGCGCCCAGGGTCTTGGGCACCGTCTGCGTAATAGTCAGGCGCAGATCTAGCCCCACCGCACATTGATGCCGAAATGGGTCGAACCCAGGAAATCGCCCCGCCTCGCCCCCACCTCGCCCAGATGATGCGTTCCCCGACAAAACCCTATATGACGCCGGTTCCTTAGCGACCGCCGAGCCGAAGACACGCCCAAATGCCCAGCCTGAACGAGATCCGCGCCACCTATCTGAACTTCTTCGCGGCCGACGGTCACGAGAAGGTTCACTCGGCGCCGCTGGTGCCGCAGAACGATCCGTCCCTGCTGTTCGTCAATGCGGGCATGGTGCCGTTCAAGGACTATTTCACCGGCGCGTCCAAGCCGCCCTATCCGCGCGCCACCAGTTCGCAGAAATGCGTCCGCGCCGGGGGCAAGCACAATGACCTGGACAATGTCGGCTACACCGCCCGCCACCTGACCTTCTTCGAGATGCTGGGTAACTTCTCCTTCGGCGACTATTTCAAGGAACACGCCATTGACCGGGCGTGGAAACTGGTGACCCAGGACTTCGATCTGGATCCCAAGCGCCTGCTGGTCACCGTCTATATCGATGACGACGAGGCCGCCGCCATCTGGAAGAAGGTCACCGGCTTCTCCGACGACAAGATCATCCGCATCGCCGGCTCGGACAATTTCTGGGCCATGGGCGACTCAGGCCCCTGCGGCCCCTGCACCGAGATCTTCTGGGACCACGGCGATAAGATCGCCGGCGGCCCTCCCGGCTCGCCGGACGAGGACGGCGACCGCTTCGTGGAGATCTGGAACAACGTCTTCATGCAGTTCGAGAAGGAGAACGACCAGATCGTTCGCAACCTTCCCAAGCCCAGCGTCGACACCGGCATGGGTCTGGAGCGGATGACCACCGTGCTCCAGGGCGTGCATTCGGTGTTCGAGACCGACCTGTTCAAGACCCTGATCGCCGCCTCGGAAGACGCCACCTCGACCAAGGCCGCCGGCGACCAGGCCGCCAGCCATCGGGTCATCGCCGACCACCTGCGCTCCTCCTCCTTCCTGATCGCCGACGGCGTGACCCCGTCGAACGAAGGCCGGGGCTATGTGCTGCGCCGGATCATGCGCCGCGCCATGCGCCACGCCCATCTGCTGGGCGCGGCCGACCCGCTGATGCACCGTCTGGTCCCCACCTTGGTCGATCAGATGGGCGACGCCTATCCTGAACTGGCCCGCGCCCAGGCCTTCATCGAGGACACGCTGAAACAGGAAGAGGTGCGGTTCCGCACCACCCTCGGCCGGGGCATGGCCCTGTTCGACACGGCGGTTCAGGGCTTCAAGCCGGGCGACATGCTGGACGGCCAGACGGCCTTCACCCTGTCCGACACCTACGGCTTCCCGCTGGACCTGACCCAGGACGAGGCGCGTCGTCGCGGCTTTTCGGTCAATGTCGACGGGTTCGAGGCCGCCATGGCCGAACAGCGCCAGCGCTCGCGCGAGAACTGGAAGGGCTCGGGCCAGTCGGCCAACGCCGGCGAATGGCTGGCCGTGCGCGACCGCATGGGGCCGACCGTCTTCACCGGCTATGACTCCATCGACGGCTCGGGCGAAGTCCTGGCCCTCATGAACGGCGGCGCGCCGGTCGAGGCGGCCGAGGCGGGCGAGATCGTCGAGGTCTTGTTCGACACGACCCCCTTCTACGCCGAAAGCGGGGGTCAGACCGGCGACCAGGGCACGCTGGAATGGCCGGGCGGGGAGGCCGAGGTGCTGGACGTCAAGAAGCACGCCGGCGACCTGCACGTCCTGTCGGTCCAGATCACGGCCGGCCGGCTGGAGATGGGCGCTCGCGTCGCCCAACAGGTGGACGCCGACAAGCGTATGACCACCCGCGCCAACCACTCGGCCGCCCACCTGCTGCACACGGCCCTGAAGAATGTGCTGGGCGCGGCCGTGGCCCAGAAGGGCCAGCTGGTCGATTCCGAGCGCGCCCGCTTCGACTTCAGCCACGGCGCCCCCGTGACCGAGGACGAGCTGGCCGCCATCGAGGCCGAGGTCAACGCCGTCATCCGCCAGAACGTCCCGGCGGAGACGAAGCTGATGGCCCCCGCCGACGCCATCGCCGCCGGCGCCATCGCCCTGTTCGGCGAAAAATACGGCGACGAAGTCCGGGTGCTGACGCTGGGCCGGTCGCTGACCAGCGACAATGCTCCCTACTCAGTCGAACTGTGCGGCGGCACCCACGTCGCCCGCACCGGCGACATCGGCCTGTTCAAGATCGTTCAGGAGACCGGCGTCGCCGCCGGCGTCCGCCGTATCGAGGCCCTGACCGGCGAGGCGGCCCGCCTCTATCTGGAAGCCCAGGCCGGCGTGACCCGCAAGCTGGCCCGCGACTTCAAGATCCAGACCCCCGACGTGCTCCCTCGGGTCGAGGCCCTGCAAGGCTCGGTCAAGGCGCTGGAGAAACAGGTCGCCGAGCTGAAGAAGCAGCTGGCCCTGGGCGGCGGCTCGGGTGCGTCCTCCGCGCCGGAAGAGATCGGCGGGATCAAGCTGATGGCCCGCGTCCTGGACGGAGTGGACGGCAAGGGTCTGCGCGGCGTGGCCGAGGACTTCCGCAAACAGGTCGGAACCGGCGTCGTCGCCTTGATCGGCGTCACTGAGGGCAAGGCCGCCGTCACCGTCGCCGTCACCTCTGATTTGACCGACCGCGTCAACGCCGCCGACCTGGCCCGCGCCGCCGTGATCGCCATGGGCGGACAAGGCGCCGGCGGCAAGCCCGACTTCGCCCAAGGCGGCGCTCCCGACGGCTCCAAGGCCGAAGAGGGCCTGGCCGCCGTCCGCGAGGCGCTGAAGGGTTGAGCACACCCCGACCCTCTCCCGCCTGCGGGAGAGGTGTTGCGTCGATCGCGAAGCGATCCAGCGACGGAGAGGGAAGTTCTCAGGAAATGAGACTTCCCCCATCGTCAGCCGTCTTGCTCCGCGCGAGCGATCGCCGCGCCTAGCCCATCGGGTCCGGCGTCAGATCCACCCCCGCCAGTTTCCAGCTCAACGGCCCCCGCCGCTCCATGATCAGCACCAGGGGGTCGTCGGGTCGGTCGTCGCGGGTCAGGGTGACGGCGAACCGGTTGACGCCGCGATAGGCCCAGGATTGGTGAATCCGCTCCTTCGGCGTCGCCGGCGTGTCGGCCGACGGGACCGGCTTCTCGGGTCGGGGCTTGTCGCCCGACCGGACCATGGCGGCTACGCCCTCCGGCGTGACCAGGCCGTCCACGGCGCCCTCGACCAGGGACGGCGCCAGCATCATGCCCAGGGCGGCCAGAGCCCGGTTCTCGCCGGTCCGATCGCGGATCTCCATCGCCGCCCGGGCGTTCAGCTCGGCCTTCAGGCTGGCGCGGAAGGCGGGGAAGTCCACCGTCTGCTCCAGGCCGGCCACATCCCCCGTCCGCGCCGCTCGGATCAGCCTCTTGGCGGCCACGAAGGGCGAGATGAAACAGGCGACCAGGGCCAGTCCCAGAATGGCCGCGACCAGACCAATGGCGATCTTCTTCATGGGTGCTCCTTCAGTCGAAACGTCGAGACGGGCGGGATGTTGCGTCTAGGGTTTCGACGAGGGCTTGGCCGGTGCGGGCGCGGCGGGCGCCGCCCCATCGGGCAGGCCGATCTGGACCAACACCCATTCGAACGGCCCCCGCCGTTCAAAGGTGAAGACGGTGCGCGATCCGCCCTGGTCCTGAACCGCCATCCGCGCCCGGTTCACGCTCCAGAACACCGGCCGAGGCCAGGGCTTGGGTGTTTCCGCCCCCGCCTGGGGCGCAACCGCGCCGGACCAGTGGCTGGCGTAGCGCCCCTCGCCCCGCGTCAGGGCCGAGATGGCCGCCGGGGTCAGATAGGCGTCCACGTCTGGGGCGTTCAGCACCGGGGTCCGTTCCATCTGGCGCCTTACCGCCCCGATCGGGTCTTCGAGGAAGGAGGGCGCCGGCGCCTGAACCCCGCCGCTCAGCTGCGGCCGCAACGAGTGGCGAACGGCCTGGAAGTCGATCAGCCGGGTCAGGCCCTGGACGTCGCCCGCCTCCGCCGCCGACCGGATGGCGAAAAAGCCCACCGCCGGCGCCGCAAAAAAGGCCGCGACCGCCGTCACGAGCGCCAGAACCACCAGATTGCCGAACAACCGTTTCACGTCGCTTCCCCCACAGTGGGCCCGATCATGCACGGCCCATCGGAGGACGCAACGAAAAGCCCCGCCGGACGGATCCGGCGGGGCTGTCTCTCTCTCTCTCTCTCTCTTGGTGTCCTACCGCGCTTCGCTCTGCTTGAGGACGGCTGTTGTCCTGCCGCGCTTTGCGCGGCTTCAGGATGCTCGCTGTCCTGCCGCGCTGACGGCTTGAGGACGGGCTCAGCCGACGTCCGGCAGGGCGGCCTTCAGGTTTTCGGCGACCTTGTCGAGGAAGCCCTCGGTGGTCAGCCAGCCCTGTTGATCGCCGACCAGCAGGGCCAGGTCCTTGGTCATGTCGCCCGACTCCACGGTCTCGACGACCACCTTCTCCAGGGTGTCGGCGAAGACGCCCAGGGCCTCGTTGCCGTCCAGCTTGGCGCGGTGTTTGAAGCCGCGGGTCCAGGCGAAGATCGAAGCGATCGAGTTGGTCGAGGTGGCCTCGCCCTTCTGGTGCTGGCGATAGTGACGGGTCACGGTGCCGTGGGCGGCTTCCGTCTCCAGCACCTTGCCGTCCGGCGTCATCAGGACCGAGGTCATCAGGCCCAGCGAGCCGAAGCCCTGGGCCACGACGTCCGATTGGACGTCGCCGTCGTAGTTCTTGCACGCCCAGACGAAGCCGCCCGACCACTTGATCGCGGCCGCGACCATGTCGTCGATCAGGCGGTGCTCATAGGTCAGGCCGCGCTTCTTGAACTCCTCGGCGTATTCGGCGTCGAACACCTCCTGGAAGATGTCCTTGAAGCGGCCGTCATAGGCTTTCAGGATCGTGTTCTTGGTCGACAGATAGACCGGATAGTTGCGCGCCAGGCCGTAGGCGAAGGAGGCGTGGGCGAAGTCGCGGATCGAGGCGTCCAGGTTGTACATGCCCATGGCGACGCCGGCGCCCGGCGACTTGAACACCTCATGCTCGATCACCTGGCCGTCGTCGCCGACGAACTTGATCGACAGGGTGCCGGCGCCCGGCATCAGGAAGTCGGTGGCCTTGTACTGGTCGCCGAAGGCGTGACGGCCGACGACGATCGGCTGGGTCCAGCCCGGCACCAGGCGCGGCACGTTCGAGCAGATGATCGGCTCGCGGAAGACCACGCCGCCCAGGATGTTGCGGATGGTGCCGTTCGGCGACTTCCACATCTTCTTCAGGCCGAACTCCTTCACCCGGGCCTCGTCCGGGGTGATGGTGGCGCACTTCACGCCGACGCCGTGCTTCTGGATGGCGTGGGCCGCGTCGATCGTCACCTGATCGTCGGTGGCGTCGCGGTTCTCCATGCCCAGGTCGTAATAGTCCAGCTCGAGATCCAGGAACGGGAAGACCAGCTTGTCCTTGATCATCTGCCAGATGATGCGGGTCATTTCGTCGCCGTCGATGTCGACGATGGGGTTTTCGACCTTGATCTTGGCCATGCGTGCGGTCCGCCTGTGACTGTGGGGAAGGGAATGTCGTGGCGGCGGTATAGCGAGGCCAAGCGCCCGCGCAAACCCCGCCGCCCATCGTCGCCGCGCGGAATAACGCAGATCCCGCCTGAACCCTTTGGCGCGCCCGGACTTCTCTTTGGCTCAGCAACAGACACGGACGTCGGGATGACGGAGGAAGAGCGCCGACTGGTGGATCAGTGGATCGTCACCTTCTGCGAGGCGCCGCCGGTGGTCGATGCGGAACTGATGCGCAGGCTGATCGCTGAGCAGGAAACGACGCAGCAGGAAGCGAAACCATGTCGGACAAGACATTCAAGGCCGGCGACAAGGTGAAGTGGGACCACAGCCAGGGCGTGACGACCGGCAAGGTGGTCAAGAAGGTGACCTCCGAAACAAGGGTCAAGGGCCACAAGGTTGCGGCCTCCGAGGACAATCCGGAGTATATCGTCGAAAGCGCCAAGACCGGCGCACGCGCGGCGCACAGGCCGTCGGAGTTGAAGAAGGCATGAAGCTGAACGCACTGTCGCGCGGCGTCCCCCTGTCCTCTCTTGTTCTGGCTGCGTTCGCTGTCGCCGGATGCGGCGATAAGGATGCGGCCGAGACCCCTGCTGCGCCTAAGGCCGCCAGTACGGCGGCGCCCTCCGTCGCCGCGCCGGTGCTGCAAATTCGCCCCGAGACCAAGACCTTCCGCGACTGGCGCGCCACCTGCGGCAATGACGGAACCTGCTGGGCCTTCGGCTTCGCGCCCGACTTCGCCGCCGGCTGGGTCCGTATCGCCCTGGCGCCCGGACCGGACGCCCAGCCGCAAATCCTGTTTGGCTACTGGCCCGACGGCGACGCCAAGGGCGCCAACCCCCTCGGCTTGACCATCGACGGCCGCGCTTATCCGGCCGCGCTCAGCGAGGCGAGCAACGCCGACGCGCCCATCGGCGAAATCCGCACTGGGGTCCGCGGCGCCCTTGACGCCCTTGCCCAGGGAAAGGTCATGACCATTCGCGGGGCTTCCACCCAGGAAGTCTCGCTGCACGGCGCCGCCGCCGCCCTGTTGTGGATCGACGAGAAACAGGGCCGTCTGGACACGCCCACCGCCCTGATCCGACGCGGCTCCCGTCCGGCCGCCCTCGTCCCGGTCGCGCCGCCGCTGCCGACCGTCACCCCCGCTCCGGCCGTGGACCAGTCGGGGTTCGGTGATCAGAACCAGCGCGTGCCCGCCGCGCTGCGCGCCCGCACCGAGGTCGGAAACTGCCTGAAAGAGTCCGCCATGCCCGCCGTCAGCGACATGGTCATGTCCGCCCGACTTGACGCTCGGACCGAGCTGTGGGGCGTGCCCTGCGGCGCAGGCGCCTATAACGTCACTCACAACTGGTATCTGACGGGGCCGAGCGGCCGCGATCCTCGTCCTGCGATCCTCGCCGGAACGGAAGGCCCAGGCTCCGATCCGGTCATGCCCGACAATGCGACCGTCAACGGCGCCTATGATCCGAAGACCCGCACGCTGTCGGCCTTCGCCAAGGGGCGCGGCATCGGCGACTGCGGCGCGGCCCAGACCTGGGCCTGGACCGGGCAGGGCTTCACCCTGACGCAGGAAAGCGTCATGGGCGAATGCGCCGGCGTGCCGTCCGATCTGTGGCCCGTCGCCTGGCGCACGCGGTGAACGACCCGGAGGTTCTGATCATCGGCGCCGGTCCGGCCGGCCTGACGGCGGCGACCTATCTGGGCCGGTTTCGTCGGCGCACCCTGGTGGCGGACGGCGGCGCGCCTCGCGCCAGCTGGATTCCGCTCAGCCACAATATGCCGGGCTTTCCGGCGGGCGTCACTGGCGCGGGTATTCTGAAGCGGATGCGCGAACAGGCTGAAGAATACGGCGCCGTCATCACGCCGGGTCTTATCGATCGCCTGACCCTCGACGGCGAGCGTTTCATCGCAGAGAGGGATGGCCGATCTGTTCGCGCCCGCGCCGTTCTTCTGGCGACGGGAGTCGTCGATCATCATCCTGACTTGCCGGGCGTCGAAGCGGCGGTGCGCAGGGCGCTGGTCCGCATCTGTCCGATCTGCGACGGCTATGAGGCCGTCGGCAAGGCCGTCGCGATCATCGGCCAAAGCGACAAGGGCGCCCGTGAAGCCGCCTTCATGCGCACCTATTCCGATCGGGTGACACTGATCCACATCGGGCCGCCTCACGCGCTCAGCCGTCCTGACGAGCTGGAACGGCTCGGCGTCGAACTGATCCTGGCGCCGTTGGACTCGATCGACATCGAAAACGACCGGGTGACGGCCCTGAGCTATGGCGGCCAGAGCCGCGCCTTCGACCTCGTCTACTCCGCCTTGGGCGCGTCGCCCAACGCCGATCTGGCGAGGGGGCTCGGCGCCCGGCTGGCCGCCGACGGCCGGCTGGAAGTCGATCTGCATCAGGCCGCCAGCGTGCCCGGCCTCTACGCCGCCGGCGACGTGGTGCGCGGCCTCAACCAGATCGCCGTCGCCACCGCCGAGGCGGCCGTGGCCGCCACTGACATCCACAATCGCCTGCGCCGGATCGACGGGCTGACGGTCGCCGACTAGGGTCCCCTACTAAGCCTGGGTCGCGATCCAGCCGTCCACGATCCGCTCCAGCACCGACAGGGGCACGCCCCCGGCGGCCAGGGCCGTGTCGTGGAAACCCTTCAGGTCGAACTTGGCCCCCAGGCTGGTCTTGGCCTTCTCGCGCAGGCGGACCCATTCATTGTGGCCGACCTTGTAGGCGCAGGCCTGGCCGGGCCAGCCGCAGTAACGTTCGACCTCGGACACAGCGGCCCCTTCCTGATCGCCATAGGCCTCCATCATGTACTGGATGCCCTGTTCGCGGCTCCAGCCCTTCGAGTGGATGCCGGTGTCCACCACCAGGCGCGCCGCGCGGAACATCAGGGACTGGACATAGCCGATCTGGCCGATCGGATCGTTTTCATAGGCGCCCAGTTCGTCGGCCAGCTGTTCGGCGTACAGACCCCAGCCTTCCACATAGCTGGAGAAGCCCAGCAGGTTCATATATTTGGGCGCCGCCTCGCTCTCCTGCTGCAGACTGATCTGCAGATGGTGGCCCGGCGCGGCCTCGTGATAGGTCAGGGTCGGCAGGGTCCAGGACGGCCATTCCGCCGTGTCCTTCAGATTGATCCAGTAGATGCCCGGCCGCGACCCATCCAGACTCGGCGAGTTGTAGTAGCCCATGGGCGCGCCAGCCTCGACCGCAGGCGGGACGCGCTTGATCTGGACCGAAGCCTTGGGCAGGCGGCCGAAGGCGCCGGGCAGACGGACCTGCATGTCGGCCATCTGGGCGTTCAGCTTCTCGATCAGCTCGGCCTTGCCGGCGTCGGTGTTCGGATAGACGTATTTCGAATCCTGGCCGAGCGCGCGGATCCGTTCCGCCACAGTGCCCTGGGTCAGCCCCTGGGCCTTCAGCAGGGTGTCGGCGCGGGCGGTCAGCTCGGCCATCTGGGCGCGGCCGGTGCGGTGGATCTCGTCCGCCGTCAGCCGGGTGGTGGTGATGTAGCGCAGGCTGTTGGCGTAATATTGCTGGCCCTGCGGCAGGCGGCGAACCGAGGCCTCATGTCCGGCGCGCGGCAGGGCGGCCTTCAGCAGGGCGTTCTGGGCCGACAGGGCGGGATAGACCTTTTGGGTCAGCAGGGCCTCGACCTGGGCGCCCCAGTCGCCCGACAGGCCCTTGGCCTGCGTCCTGTCCACCACCGAGGCGACCATGGGCGAGGCGGCGGCGGCGGTGCTCAGAATCCCGTCCTGCTGGGCGATGGCCTTGGCCAGGATGAAGTCCGGCGGGATCACCCCCAGGGCGTAGTCCTCGCGCAGACGTTCGGTCTCGGCGGTCAGGACGTCGGCGAAGGCGGAGATGCGGGCCACATAGGCGTCGGCGTCCTCGGCCGTCTGGATCGTATGCTGGTTGGCCAGGAAGTCCGGCGTCGACTGATAGGCCCCGCCCTGCTGGCTGACGCGGTAGGGGTTGGGCCAGCCGCCCTGGCCGTAGGGGATGGCGAAGGTGGCGATCACCCCGTCCAGATTGTCGGCGATGGTGTCGTAATAGATGCCGTCCTGGGCGTCCATGGACGACCGATCCAAAGCGCCGAGCGCGGTCCGCTGGGCTCTGGTGAAGGCGCGGAACTTCTCCTCGTTCTCGGCAGTCGGAACGGTCAACTGCGACTTGGCGGCCGCGCGCGCGCCGGCGTCCAGGCCGAAGGCGGTCACGGTTTCGGGACTGAGGTCCAGGGTCTTTTCGAACGCCTGGTCCATGAAGGCGGCCAGGGCGGCCTTGGACTGGGCGGCGTCGCCGGCCGGGGCGTTCAGCGCAAACGCCTGGCCGTGGGCGGCGGCGAGACCCGCGCCCGCAGCGGCGGACAGAAGAAGGCGGCGACGGTCGATCATGGAAGGCCCCAGCGAGTATGTCTGACCCCAATGGAGCGCCGGTCGTCTCGACCCGCAAGTGAAATCGCGGACAGGCGCAGACCACCTTCCCCCGCTTGCGGGGGAAGTGTCAGCTCGTAGAGAGCAGCGAGACGGTTGACGATGGGGGAAGTTCCGCTTCTGCAAGAAAGAAGACTTCCCCCTCCGACCCTGGTTCGCTTCGCGAACGCCGGGGATGGTCTCCCCCGCAAGCGGGAGAGGGTCTTGAAAGTCACCCCGCCGCCTTCACCGCCGCCGAAACCTCCGACACCACCCGCTTCACCAGGGCCGCGTCGTCGCCTTCCGCCATGACCCGGATCAGCTTCTCCGTGCCCGAGGGCCGCACCAGCAGCCGCCCCGAGCCGTTCAGCGCCGCCTCGGCCTCAGCGATCGCCGCCTTGACCTTCTCGTTCTCCAGCGGCTTTGCGGCGGTGAAGCGCACATTCTCCAGCTTCTGCGGCACCGGGTCGAACTGGCGGGCCAGTTCGCTCATCGGCTTGCCGGACTCGACCAGAACCGCCAGCACCTGCAGCGCCGCCATCAGGCCGTCGCCGGTAGTGGCGTGGTCGTGCAGGATGATGTGGCCCGACTGTTCGCCGCCGATGTTGAACCCGCCCTCGCGCATCCGCTCCATCACATAGCGGTCGCCGACCTTGGTCCGCTCCAGCGTCAGGCCCTCGGCCTTCAGCCGCCGCTCCAGTCCCAGGTTGGACATGACGGTGGCCACCACCCCGCCGCCCGCCAGCCGGCCGCGCCGGGCCCAGTCCAGGCCGACCAGGGCCATGATCTGGTCGCCGTCCACCACCTGGCCCTTCTCGTCGCAGATGATGACCCGGTCGGCGTCCCCGTCCAGGGCGATGCCGATATCGGCTCGGTATCGCTTGACCGCCTCGACCAGGGTTTGCGGATGGGTGGAGCCGCATTCGGCATTGATATTGGTCCCGTTCGGAGCCACCCCCACGGGGAAGACCTCGGCCCCCAGTTCGAACAGTGTGGTGGGGGCGACCTTGTAGCCGGCGCCGTTGGCGCAATCGACGGCGATCCGCAGGCCCTGTAGCGACAGCCGTTTCGGGAAGGCCTGTTTGGCGATCTCGATATAGCGGGCCTGGGCGTCATCGATCCGCTTGACCCGACCCAGCTTGTTCGACGGCGCCAGCCCATGGTCCAGGCCGTCGTCCATCAGGGCCTCGATCTTCAGCTCGATCTCGTCCGACAGCTTGTAGCCGTCCGGGCCGAACAGCTTGATCCCGTTGTCGGCATAGTCGTTGTGCGAGGCCGAGATCATCACCCCCAGGTCCGCGCGCATCGACCGGGTCAGCATGGCCACCCCCGGCGTCGGCACCGGGCCGAAGGTGCGCACGTCCATGCCCACTGAGGCGAAACCGGCGACCAGGGCCGGCTCGATCGTATAGCCCGACAGGCGCGTGTCCTTGCCGATCACCACCAGATGGCGGCGGTCGTCGCCGGTGCGGAACAGTTTCCCTGCGGCCAGACCCACGCGCAGCGCGACCTCGGCCGTCATCGGATAGGTGTTGGCGCGCCCGCGAATGCCGTCGGTGCCGAAATATTTCCTGTCGCCCAAGGCGTCGTCCTTCGTTTCGGGTAACGTTCCGAAACCCCATTTTTGATGCAGTCCGCCTTAAGATTGCCTAGACGGCGGGTGGGGTCTGATGCGTGGCTTAGCCCCGGATCGCCGCCAGTGCAAAGCGGCGCCCTTCTGTTTCCTTCCTCTTCGGAGTTCCCAGCGCATGTGCGGCATCATCGGCGTCACCGGCAATGGACCCGTCGTTCCCCGGCTGATCGACAGCCTGAAACGGCTGGAATACCGAGGCTATGACTCCGCCGGAGTCGCCGCCGTTGTGGACGGCGCGGTCGAGCGCCGGCGCGCCCAGGGCAAGATCCGCAATCTGGAAGCCGTCCTGGCCGAAGCGCCGCTGAAGGCCACGGTCGGCATCGGCCACACCCGCTGGGCCACCCACGGCGCGCCCACCACCGCCAACGCCCACCCGCACAAGGCCGGCCGCGTCACCCTGGTCCACAACGGCATCATCGAGAACTTCGCCGAGCTGAAGGCGGAACTGGCCGCAGAGGGCCATGTCTTCGAAAGCCAGACCGACACCGAGGTCATCGCCCACCTGCTGGACGCCGAGCTCAACACTGGTCGTAGCCCCCTGGAGGCGTTCAAGATCACTCTGGACCGTCTGACCGGCGCCTACGCCCTCGCGGTGCTGATCGACGGCGAGGACGATCTGATCCTGGGCGCCCGCCGCGGCAGCCCCCTGGTCGTCGGCTGGGGCGAGGATGAAATGTATCTGGGCTCTGACGCCCTGGCCGTGGGGCCCTTCACCCAGAAGATCTCCTACCTGGAAGAGGGCGACTATGTCGCCGTCACCCGAACCGGCGCCCAGATGTTCGACGTCGCCGGCAAGCCGGTCGAACGCGCCGTCGTCCAGGTCTCGGCCTCCTCGGCCATGGTCGAGAAGGGCGAATACCGCCACTTCATGGAGAAGGAAATCCATGAACAGCCCGACAGCGTCCAGCACACCCTGTCGGAATACCTCGATCTGGTGACCGGAAAGGCCAAGACGAACGCCATCGACTTCGCCGCCGTCGAGCGGATTCAGATCGTGGCCTGCGGCACCGCCTTCTACGCCGGCCAGATCGGTCGCTATGCCTTTGAAAGGCTGGCGGGCCTGCCCTGCGACGTCGAGATCGCCTCCGAGTTCCGCTACCGCTCGCCGGCGGTGTCGCCCAAGACCTTGGCCGTCGCCGTCAGCCAGTCGGGGGAGACCGCCGACACCCTGGCCAGCCTGACCTGGTGCAAGGCCCAGGGGCTGAAGACGGCCGCGGTGGTCAACGTCCACTCCTCCTCCATGGCGCGTGAGGCCGAGGTGCTGTGGCCCACCCATGCCGGGCCGGAGATCGGCGTCGCCTCGACCAAGGCCTTCACCGCCCAGGTCGCGGCCCTGCTGGCCCTGGCCGTCGCGGCCGGCGTGGCGCGTGGTCGGATCGACGCGGCCCAGGAGGCGGAACTGGTCAAGGCCCTGTTCGAAAGCCCTCGCCTGATCGCCGAAGCCCTGCGCATGGACGCCAGCATCCGCGCCGTGGTCCAGGATTTGGCCAAGGCCGACGACATCCTGTTCCTGGGCCGGGGCGCCATGTTCCCCCTGGCCATGGAGGGCGCTCTGAAGCTGAAGGAGATCAGCTATATCCACGCTGAGGGTTACGCCGCCGGCGAGCTGAAGCACGGCCCGATCGCCCTGATCGACGAGGAAACCCCGACCATCGCCCTGGCCCCCCTGGACGATGTGTTCGAAAAGACCGCCTCAAACCTGCAGGAAGTCGCCGCGCGCGGCGGCCCCGTAATCATGATCGCCCCGGAAAACGCCCCCGACCCGCACGGCGCCGGCATTCGCCGTATCCACGCCCCGGACTGCCACCCCCTGATCGCGCCCTTGGTTTACGCCGTGCCGATGCAGCTTCTGGCCTACTACACGGCCGTTCAGAAAGGCACGGACGTCGATCAGCCCCGCAATCTGGCCAAGTCCGTCACGGTGGAGTGACGCGCGGGTGATCAAAAAGCATACTTAGAATTACACTATAGGTCGCGATTCAGCCTGAAATATCGTCAAGGGCTCGGCGGCAATCGGGATTGCATCCTTATTGATGAGTGCCCATCCGGCAAATTTATTGCATGGGCAGCTCGTTAAATTTCGCGGCTCAGGGCTAGTTTTCTATTTGATCGACAGCGGCGTTAGCTCGCCACGCAAAGTGTGACCGAGGTAAGCGCTGCCTCCTTTACCACGAAACAAGGCGCTCTGTGAAACGTCCTCAGCTCGCCAGTAATGAACGACCAAGCTATTACGGGTTCGGGCGAAGTCTTTGATCGGCGATCCGCCGTGGATTAGTTGACCGTGCCAGATTAGAACATCTCCCGGCTGCCCCTTGTAAAGCGTAACTTCGAGATTTCGCTTTTCGATTTCTCCTCGAATGTAATCGTGGCAGGCTGCCATCTCTGCTTCGATCGCGTTCAGTCGTCCATCCGAAAAACGGTATGGTGGAATTTGATGGCTTCCCGGGTAGAAGAAGATCGGGCCGTTTTGGTCGTCAACTGGATCTAAGGTGATGCTTGCCGCCACCATGCCTTCGTCTTTCGGAGGGGGCATGTACCAGCTGTCTATGTGTGCATCCTGTTGGCTGCCCCGTTCGAAATTGAGAGAGTTGCATATCATGGGTTCGCCATTGAGCAGCTCAGCTAGGACAGGCTTAAGTCTCCTTGACAGCGCAACATTGCGGATTTGTTCGCTGTAAAGGAATAGATTGTTCAGCTTGTAGGCTTCGGATCTCACTGACGGCGGGGCCTCATTCATCGAAAAGCAGCGACCCGCGTGCGGTCCAGTGATGACATCTACTTGGTGTGGGTTGCCCATGGGGTTCGCCCACTGCCAATCAACAGCCTTTCTTACGGCCGCCATCTCCGTCGGGCTTATGGCCTTCTTGAGATGCAGATAACCCTGATCTTTCCATATTTTCTGCTGTGCTGCAGAAAGCGATCGAAACGCGTTGAACATTGAGTGGCTCCCGAGAAGGCATATTAACGAGCGCGGGATTTCCGTTCAACCGTATCTGCAGCAGTTGTCTCATGCCGCAAGGCATCTAAAAGGGATGAGCAATGACAGGGACCCGTAGACAGGTGTTGAGTTACAAAATCGCTGGCGGGTGGGCCAAGGCACTGGAGAGGCTCAGGAAGTCCAACAATACCGTTCATCGTGACGAGGGGGTGGCTGCTTTGAGGGCGGGGCGTCCTCTGGAAGCTATAGATGCGCTTCGCAGGCATCTCGCTGTGCGCCCTCATGATGGTCACAGTTGGGTGCGCTTGGGAAATGCGCTGAAGGACGCCGGCCGCTACGACGAGGCGGAGGCAGCCTATGAAAGAGGCTGCAAGCTCAAGCCGCGCTCGTCCAATGCTTGGCTGAGGCGCGCTTATCTCGCAAAATTTTCCGGCCACAATGAACGAGCTGCGGCTTTCTTCCGTCGGAGCTTCGAGCTTGACGGCAATTCGGAAGCTGGGCGGGAGCTTCTTAGAATGGGTGAGCACGGCGCGTCAGTCCGAGATGCGCCGGATATCGTCGGGTGCATCGACGGTCTCGTCGCGAATTCGATTTTCGGCTGGTGTGTGGACCCCGATGGGCCCGAAGGTCCGGCCGAGTTGGAATTTCTCCAAAACGGCTTGGTTGTCGGGGAGGGCAGGACATCGTTGCCGCGGCCAGACGTGGTGGCCGCCGGCTTTAGCAACACTCATGCTGGGTTTAGGATCGCGCTCAGCTCTGACTACCGAGCGGAGGCCGGCGCGGTGGTGGCTAGGTTGGCGCGCAGCAAACGGACCTTGGTAAACTCGCCGTACCAGCCTTCTGCAGACGATCATGTAGCCATATGGCTCAAGCGGTGGGACGGCTTGGCCAGCCATGAGCTAGAAGAGCTTTGCGATTCAATGGATCGTGAAACAGCTGGAAGTTTATTGTCCATTGTAATGCCCGTCTACAATACGCCCGTTGATTGGCTCAGACGGGCAATAAACAGCGTAATTTCACAGTTCTGTAGCAGGTGGGAGCTGCTGTGTGTAGATGATGCCTCCACAGAACCTCTGGTGCAACAAGTGTTAACTGAGTTTTCTGCTGTTGATTCCAGGATTAAGGTGATAAGAAGAGAGAAGAATGGCGGTGTGTCTGCGGCTGTGAATGATGGCATTCGACATGCGCGAGGAAAATATGTCGCCTTTCTCGACCATGATGATGCCCTAGAGCCGGAGGCTGTGTATAGGGTTCTGAAAGAATCACTGTCAGGTCACGATATTATATATACTGACGAAGTCATATGTGGTGAGGACATAGATGTTATATCTCAAGTTGTAGCTCGCCCCAGTTTTTCCTACGATTACTACATATCGCATCCATATTTTGTTCACTTTGTTTCTGTAAAAAGATCATTAGCTAAGAAGGTGGGTGGGTATGATCTAAAAATGAACATCTCTATGGACGTTGATTTTGTCCTGCGCATCTTGGAAAATTCGAAATCCGTGTCGCACATTCCTGTTCCGCTTTATCGGTGGAGGACGCACGATGGCAGTGCTGGTCATGAGAAAATCGACGCCGTAATGGACGCAACGCGACGTTCTTTAGAGCGACATCATGCCCGAACAAATAGTAGGGCTGAAGTGTCGAATGGACTAACGTTCAATACATTCCGCCATGATTTTCCTTCTTGCGCCAAATCTCTGATCATAATTCCGACAAAGAATCGCGTTGACCTGCTGAAGCCCTGCGTAGATTCTTTGTTGCTAACGACAGAATCTGACGTATTGATCGTCGATCATGATTCGAACGATCAGGCGACTTTGGATTACATGTCTCAACTTCCGAATCGTGTAAAAGTAATAAGGTATTCCGGACCGTTCAATTTTTCTGCAATGAATAACAGGGCAGTCGAAGAGGCGGGGAGTGGTTATGATCTCTACTTGTTTGCCAATAATGACGTCGAAGCGATCGAAGCTGGTTGGATTGAGCACATGCAGGGGCTTTGCCTTCGTGAGGATGTTGGGGCTGTAGGAGCGCTTCTCCTCTATTCTGATGGATCCGTTCAGCACGGCGGCGTTGTGCTGAATGTGGGTGGGCCTGCAGAGCACGTGTACAAGAATGCGCCCTCGAACCTTGGTGAGGGAAGGAACCCAGGGTATATAAGCGGCTTGGTTTCCGTGCGTGATTTTTCGGCTGTTACCGGTGCCTGTATGATGGTGCGCGCCGACATATTTAAGACGGTGGGCGGTTTTGATCCTCTCCTCGCAGTTGGATTTAATGACATAGATTTATGTCTGAGGATAAGAGAGGCGGGGTATAAGGTTCTCTTTGATGGTCATGCCGTGCTATACCATCATGAGTCTGCAACACGTATGACATCCAAGCAGCTGAGTCATCCTAAAGACACCAGCTTAATGAGCGCGAGGTGGTCAGATCTAATGGGTAGGCATGATCCGTACTTTAGTCCGCTGTTTAGTGACGAGGCTCCAGCACTCCACGAAGTCAGGAAGACTATAGACCCGTTTCGCCCTGCGCATGTGAGCTACCTGCGTAGGAAGCCCTCGGTCAGGCGGGGCAGCAGCAAGATTCCGCCCTCTATAGTAGTGAATTGAGTGCTATGCGGGTCACACCGGTTCTCGCTGCAGACGCAGATAGGCGGGATCGAATTCCGCGATCGCGGCCAGCCGCGGCCAATCCAGGATTTCGACTTGGCCGCCGGTCCAGTTGACCAGGCCCTGGGCGCGCAACTCGGCGACCAGACGATTGATATGGACCGTCGACAGGCCCAGCATATCGCCTAGTACGGATTGCGTCAGTGGAAGCCTGAAGCTTCGGTCTTCCGCCTGTCCCACGACCTCAAGGCGCAAATAGAGTTCGCACAACAGATGGGCCAGGCCGCCGAGGCCGCTGCGGCGGCCGATGACGGCCAGCCACTGCCGGTGGATCGCCGCGTCGATCAAGGTGTCCAGCCACAGCAGTCGGGCCAGATGCGGGTGATTTTCCGTAAGGGCGATAAGTTCCGCGTGCGGCGCCTGGGCGATGACGCAGTCCGTCAGGGCCTGCACGCCGTGATCCATCTGCTTCATCAGCAGGCTGTGCAGATCGACGAAGTCGCCATCGACATTGATCTCGGTGATCTGCCGGCCGCCGTCGGCGAGGGACACATGGCGCGCTGCGAAGCCGCTGATCAGAAGGGTGCTGTGGGTCGGATGGCCGTGGCGCTGGACGAAGTCCGCCCCGCTGCGGACCTCCCTCGGCGGACCGAGCACCTTGTCCAGGGCGGCGATCTCCTCGGGCGACAGCCGGTCGCGAAGCGCCAGCTTATCGACCAGGGTTCTTATGGTCGGATCGGTTGGGACGGCGTTCATTCGTCGGCGTCCGCCAAGGCCCAACCCTGGGGGGCCTCTTGGGACGCCTTGGCCGTAACGCTGACCACCGTCACGCCCTCTGCATCGGTGACGATGACGCTGAAGACGCCCGTGTCCCAAAATCCGGCGCTGCGATAGCGCAGAATTTCCCCCAGGATCGTGACCGCCTCCTCTCGTGCGGCGTCGACGTTCGGCAGGTCCTCGCCCTGGTCGTCGCGAATGCGGTCCCCGTTCTGGGTATGAAAGAAATAGCGCGGCAACCCCACCTCCAGCAGCAGACCTGCAAGAAGCGACGATCGGCCGGATTGGTTCAGCCTTTTTAGATTTCCTGATTAAAGGCGCCGATCTCGGAATAGGCGGCCAGGCGCGGCTTGATCTCCTTGCGGAACAGGTCGCGCATGTCGTCTTCTGAGCGCATGCTCTCGACCACCACGACCAGCTCCGGCTTGTTGGACGAGGCGCGGACCAGGACCCAGGAGCCGTCCTCCAGGTGCACCCGCACCCCGTTGACGGTGATGGCCTCGACGATCTTGCGCCCCAGGATCTCGCCGCCCGCTGCAGCCAGATCGGCGTATTCCTTCACGATCCGCTCCAGCACCCCGTACTTCAGCTCGTCGTCGCAATGGGGCGACATGGTCAGGCTGGTCCAGGCGTCGGGCAGGGCGGCCTTCAGCTCGCTGAGCTTCTTGCCGGGATTGCGGTCCAGCATGGCCAGGACTGCGCCTGCCGCCACCAGGCCGTCGTCATAGCCGTAGCCCAGGTCGCCGGCCATGAAGAAGTGGCCTGACTTCTCGAACCCGGCCAGGGCGCCCAGTTCGGCCGTCTTGCGCTTGATGTAGGAATGGCCGGTCTTCCAATAGACCACCTCGGCGCCGTTGGCCTTGAGGATCTCGTCGGTCTTGTAGAGGCCGGTCGACTTCACATCGACGACGAAGGTGCTGTTCGGGTGGACCTTGGACAGGTCGCGCGCCAGCATCAGGCCGATCTTGTCGGCGAAGATCTCCTCGCCCGTGTCATCGACCACGCCGCAGCGATCCCCGTCGCCGTCGAAGCCCAGGGCCAGGTCGGCGCCGGTCTCCTTCACCCGCTCAGCCATCTGCACCAGCATGGCGTGGTCTTCCGGGTTCGGATTGTATTTGGGGAAGGTGTAGTCGAGGTCTGTGTCCATCTCGATCACCTCGACGCCCATCCGGCGCAGGGCGTCGGGCGCGAAGGCGCCGGCCGTGCCGTTGCCGCAGGCGCACACCACCTTCAGCGGCCGCTTGATCTGAACCTTGGAGGCCACGTCGGCGACATAGGTCTCCCGGAAGTCCTCGACCCGGACCAGTCTGCCGTGAGACCGGGCCACGCCCTCGCCGTTCAGCACGATCTCCTTCAGCCGGCCCATCTCCTCGGGGCCGAAGGTCAGAGGCTTGTTCGCCCCCATCTTGACCCCGGTCCAGCCGTTCTCGTTGTGGCTGGCGGTGACCATGGCCACGCAGGGCGCGTCCAGTTCGAACTGACCGAAATAGGCCATGGGCGACAGGGCCAGGCCGACGTCCAGCACCTCCATCCCGCCTTCCAGAAGGCCCAGGATCAGAGCCTGTTTGACGCTGAGGCTGTAGCCGCGAAAGTCGTGGCCGACGACGATCTTCGGCGCCACGCCGATCTCATGGACATAGGTCGCCAGCCCCAGCCCCAGGGCCTGAACGCCCAGGAGGTTGATTTCTTTTTCCAAGATCCAGCGCGCGTCATATTCGCGAAACCCCGTCGGCTTGACCAGGGGCTCTGTCTCATAGGCGGCCGTGTTCGGCTTCAGGTCCTGGCGGGGCTTGAGCATGGTGGGTCCTTGAAGGCGGTCGGCGGTGGGCGGGAGAGGAACCGGCAGCGGCGACGGCGCTAGGCGGCCGCGCGTTTGCGGATGCGGGCGATGCGACGCAGGCGCCGCCAGAAGCGGCCCCGTTCAGGCTCGGGATAGGGCTGCAGATTCTCCACGAACTGCTCGGCCGACGCCCGCCAGCTGAACTTTTCCGCATAGGCCCGGACCGTCCCCCGATCCAGATCGAGGCATTTCAGGCAGGCGGTCTTCAGATCGTCGTCTATCACCCCGGCGCCGGATCCCGGGATGATGTCGATCGGTCCGTGGGCGGGATAGGCGGCCACCGGCGTGCCCGCCGCCATGGCCTCCAGGATCACCAGGCCGAAGGTGTCGGTCCAGCTGGGGAAGACGAAGACGTCGGCGTCCCGGAAGCACCGAGCCAGTTCGCCGCCGAAGCGCGCGCCCAGGAATTTGGCCTCGGGGTATTTTTCCTGAAGTTCCGCGCGCGCGGGGCCGTCGCCGACGATGATCTTGGTGCCGGGCAGATCCAGCTCCAGGAAGGCCTCGATATTTTTCTCCACCGCGACCCGGCCGACGTTCAGAAAGAAGGGACGGGGCCAGTCCTTGGCGCCCATCTGGTCATAGATGGGCTCGAGATCGGGCCGGAACACCTCGGTGTCCACGCCGCGCGACCAGGGGGAGACGTTCTTGAAGCCGTGTTCGACCAGTTCGTCCCGCAGGGTCGGGGTCGCCACCATCAGCCGGCCGGACGGCTTGTGGAACCACTTCATATAGGCGTAGCCGACCTGGACCGGAATCGGGAAACGCGCCGACACATATTCCGGGAATTTGGTGTGATAGCTGGTGGTGAAGGGCAGTTTCCATTCCACGCATATGCGGCGGGTGGCGATGCCGATCGGCCCCTCGGTGGCGATGTGGACGGCCTCCGGCTCGAAGGCCCGCAGCATTTCGCGGATTTCTTCCTCGGCCCCGAGCGCCAGCCGAATCTCCGGATAGGTGGGGCAGGGGATGGTCTTGAACAGGCTGGGCTCGATGACCTCCACCTCATGGCCCATGTCGCGGCATTCCGCGACCGTGCGGGTCAGGGTGCGGACGACGCCATTGACCTGAGGTTCCCAGGCGTCGGTGGCCAGAACGATGCGCATGGAGGCGGGCGGACCCTGAGCCGTTGAGTAAGAGCGGAACTTCTAGACGCTTCGAATGACGATGGCGAGATGGATATGGAGGAACCTCATGCCAGCTCCAGAGCCCAGCTGATGTCGGGCCGAAGCGCGCCGAGGGTGGCCCTCGTCTGAACGAAAGCCGCCATGATATGGTAAAAGGAACTGGCGGGCGCCGGCTCGTCAATAAAGTCCCCGCTTTCCAGCATCTGGTCTCGCCAGAGACCGACAGGGATGAGGTATCGCCACAAGGCTCTTTGCGCTCTCGCGGCCTGCATCAGGCAAAGATCGCGCCGTCCGTCGTCGGTCAGAGACGCCAGAAGCAGCGCCGCCTTCAACCATTCCGTCTGGGGCCACAAACGCGCGCGGGCGCTGCGGATCGAGCCGTCCAAATTCATTGCGTCGATCGCCACGCCCCGCCCTCGATCGACCCCTTTTAACCCGGCTTCGAAAAGATTCCAGGCGACCTCCACCCCCTCGGCGTCGGCACGACGCTTCGCATGATGAGCGAGAAGCCATGCCCATTCGAACTGATGCCCAGGTTCCACAAGCGTCCCATCCGGCCCCTCGGCCGGGGACCAGTCGGGCGAAAAGAACTCTCTGAGCATTCCTGTCTTGGGGTCGATGAAGCGGCTGCGTGCCAGGGCGACGATCCGATCCGCTAATTCCGCCCAAGATGGGTCGCCCTCAGCCTCCTCCCAAGCCAGGGCGGCCTCAAGCAGATGCATATGCGCATTGGCCTGATATGGATGCGCCCCAGCCTCCACCAAACCGCCGCCCTTGTCCATCGCAGTCATCAACTGATCCCGCAGGTTGGCGGCCTGGAACTGATGTGCAGCTTCAGGATCCAAACGCGAGACGGAGGCAAGGGCGAACAGAAGGAAGGCTTGGTCGTAAAGGGTGGTCGTATCGTCTTCAGGCGCGCCGCCTGTGGTTATGCGTGTCCGCAGACGTCCGCCGCCCGTCATCAAGCGCTGATTCATCCAGTCCAAACCGGCCGCGACCGCTGGGCGCCAAGGGCCGGGCCATCCAAGGTGTCCGGCCTGGGCGTAAACTTGAATCTGGCGCGCTTGGACGACGGCGCGGCGAGACGCATGAAGTCTGCGACCGTCCTGGGTCAGTAATTCTTCAAAGCCGCCCTGGGCGTTCTGTCCCAGGGTGCACCAGGTCGGCAGGGCCGACTGGCGCATCCAGGCCGCAAACCGTACAGCGCCTTCATCCAGTGTTTCCTGCACGGGCTGCGGGAAATCCAGATGACGCGGCGACAGGCTCTGTAGCCGTTTGACGATTTTCCGCACGTCCTGGCTCTTCGCCAAATCTGCGACCAGAACGGCGTCCTGCTCCACCACGATGGCGAGATTGGATACCCCCACAGCGGCGACCATCACGCCGTCGCAGGCTCGCACCAGACAGTTTTCCGCATCTTCCAAGATGTGCAGACCGACGTCGCCCTCACCGGACTTCTGGACGGCGTCCCACGCGCCCAGATCGGACCAGTCGAAAGCGACAGGAAGCACTGAGGCCCGCTCCGTCTTCTCCAGCACAGCATAGTCGATTGATATGCGAGGCGCATCGCTGAAGCGGCGCCCCAACAGGATCACGCCGCCATCGACGACGGCGGCCTCCATGGAGTCCGTCACCGCCTCGACCAGACCTGCGGTGACTTGACCTAGCTCGGCCTTCAGTATGTCGGCGCGCACGACGAAGTTGCCGCTGTTCCACAGATAACCGTCGGCGATGTAGCGTTCGGCCGTGGCCAGGTCCGGCTTTTCGACGAACGCCCGAACCTCGGCTAAGCCTTCGCCGCGCGGCGCTATGTAGCCATAGGCCGACGACGGGCCGGAGGGTATGACGCCGAACGTCACGATTCGGCCTGCCAAGGCGGCGTCGCTGGCCGATGCCACGGCCTTGCGGAACGCCGCGCCATCCGGAATGTGGTGGTCGGACGCGACGAACAGATTCACGGCGTCCGGGTTCTGCCGTTCGGTCCAGATCGCCGCTGCGGCCATGGCGGCCGCCGAATCCCGCGCTGTTGGTTCAAGTAGGACGACGGCGTCCCGCTCCAACTCCTTCAGTTGGTCGCAGATCGCTTGCCGGTGCGCCACGCCGCCTATGATGATCAATCGACCGTGCTCCCCTGCAAGGTCGGCGACACGCTCAACCGTATCCTGAAACAGGGACCGATTGCCGGCTAGCGGAATGAACTGCTTAGGCCGAGAGGGGCGGGACGCAGGCCAAAGCCGCGTGCCCGAGCCGCCGCACATGATGACAGGAAAGATGACCGGCATCGGCGCGGCGTTGACCCTCATTGTTTGGGCTTCAGGCTTAGGCGAATTGGGAGCGCGCGTCATCCCATGCCGTAACCAAGGGGCGACGGCGGCGAGACCAGAAGCTGCACCGATCCGATCAAATCGGCAGTACGGTTGTCGACTTCACCTCTTCCAGCACCGCATAGGTCCGGGTTTCGCGGACCCCCGGCATGCGCACCAGCACGTCTCCCAGAAAGGCGCGATAGGCGTCCATGTCGCCGACGCGGGCCTTGATCAGATAGTCGAAGCCGCCGGCGACCATATGGCATTCCAGCACCTCGGGCTGTGTGCGCACCGCAGCGGCGAAGGCTTCGAAGACGTCGCCGGTGGTTCGGTCCAACAGGACCTCGACGAAGATCAAGAGGTCGCGGCCGACCTGGGCGGGATCGACCATGGCGGCGTAGCCGGTGATGACCTGCCGGTCGCGCAACCGCTTGACCCGCTCGAAACAGGCGGCGGGCGAGAGGTGGCATCGGCGCGCCAGTTCGGCGTTGGAGATGCGACCGTCGGCCTGCAGCACACGCAGGATGCGTCGGTCTACCGGATCCAAATCCGTCATCGGAAATCACGCCCTTTCACGAACGATCTTCGGCTTTGGCGTATATCATACGAAGCACCTTCAACGAACTCCGGCATATACGGCTAAAATCCACAGGATTTGTCGCCGATGACCCCGCCCGCCTTCTCACCCTCGTCCCTGGCCCTCTGGGACGAGCTGGACCATCACAAGTTCCGCGATGAAAAGGCAGTGGTCGCCGACAATCTGGCCCGCGTTCCGCTGGACGCCGCCGAACGCGCCGCGGTTGTCGCCGAAGCCGTGGCCTTGGTCGAACAGGCCCGCCGCAGCCAGAAGAAGCAGGGGGTGGTCGAAAGCTTCCTGCAGCAATTCAGCCTGGGCACCCGCGAAGGCCTGGCCCTGATGTGTCTGGCCGAGGCCTTGCTGCGCGTGCCGGACGAGGAGACGCGCGATCGGCTGATCGCCGAAAAGATCGGTTCGGCCGACTGGGCCTCGCACCTGGGCCAGTCGGACAGCCTCTTCGTCAACGCCTCCACCTGGGGGCTGATGCTGACGGGCAAGCTGGTGGATGTGGACGACGAGGCGCGCAGCGACCTGCCGGGCTTCCTGAAGCGGATCGCCGGTCGTCTGGGCGAGCCGGTGATCCGTCAGGCGGTGGCCACCGCCGTCAAGATCATGGGCGAGCAGTTCGTCGTCGGCCGCACCATCCAGGCGGCGCTGAAACGCTCGAACAGGGAAGGCTGGCTGTGCAGCTTCGACATGCTGGGCGAAGGCGCCCGGACCCTGGCCGACGCCGACCGCTATGAACGCATCTACGCCGACGCCATCGAGGCGGTGGGCAGGACGGCCAAGGGCCAGGGGCCGGAGCACGGCCATGGCGTGTCGGTCAAATTGTCGGCCCTCTCGCCCCGCTACGAGGCCACGCATGAGGACGAGGTCTGGACGAGCCTCTACCCCCGCATTCTCCACCTGGCACAGATCGCGGCGAAGTACGACATCAACTTCACCATGGACGCCGAGGAGGCGGACCGTCTGGCCCTGTCGCTGAAACTGCTCGATCGGCTGGCGCACGAGCCGTCGCTCGGCGGCTGGACGGGGCTGGGCCTGGCGGTTCAGGCCTATCAGAAGCGCGGGCTGGAGACGATTGAGCGGGTCGCCGACCTGGCCCGCCGCTCTGGTCGCCGGCTGATGGTGCGCCTCGTCAAGGGCGCCTATTGGGACACGGAGATCAAGCGGGCCCAGGTCTTCGGCCGCACCGACTATCCGGTCTTCACCACCAAGGCGGCGACCGATCTGAACTATCTGGTCTGCGCCCGGGCCATGATCGAGGCGGCGCCGGCCCTCTATTCCCAGTTCGCCAGCCACAACGCCCATACCCTAGCCGCCGTCCGCCGCATGGCGCGGGATCGCGGCGTCGCCGTCGAGCATCAACGGCTGCACGGCATGGGCGAGGCTCTTTACGACGCGGCGCAGGAGGCGTGGAAGGACGAGACCGTCATCGTTCGCGCCTATGCTCCGGTCGGCGGACATGAGGAGCTTCTACCCTATCTGGTGCGGCGCCTGCTGGAAAACGGCGCCAACTCCTCCTTCGTCCACGCCCTGCTCGACGAGCGGGTGCCCGCCTCGGCCGTCGCGGCCGATCCCATCTCCCTGGTCGAGCAGGCGCCCGACCGCCACCCCAAGATTCCGGTTCCCAAAGACATGTACGGCGATCGTCAGAACTCCCTCGGCCGCGACTTTTCCCAGGCCGCAGACCGCGAAGCCCATGCCAAGGCGTTGGAGACGGTCGATCGCGAGAAGCTGACCTCAGGCCCCATCATCGGCGGCAAGCTGCGGGCCGGGATCGACGCCCAGGCCGTGACCAATCCGTTCGACCGGTCGCAGGTTCTGGGTCATGTTTCTGAAGCGACGGCCGCCGACATCGACGCCGCAGTCGAGGCGGCCGCCCGCGCACAGATCGCTTGGGACCGCCAGGGCGGAGCCCAGCGTGCCTTGACGCTGCGCGCCATGGCCGACGCCTTGGAGGCCGATCTGGACCGATTGGTCGCCCTGCTCAGCCGCGAAGCCGGCAAGACCCTGAACGACGGCGTCGCCGAGGTGCGTGAGGCCGCCGACTTCTGCCGATACTACGCCCTGCTGGCCGAGCGCGACTTCGCCGCGCCCCAGACCCTGAAGGGACCGACCGGCGAGACCAACCAGCTGATCCTGCACGGGCGCGGCGTCTTCGCCTGTATCAGCCCGTGGAACTTCCCCCTGGCCATCTTCACCGGCCAGATCGCCGCCGCCCTGGCCGCCGGCAACGCCGTCCTAGCCAAGCCGGCCGAACAGACGCCCCTGATCGCGGCGGAGGCGGTGCGCCTGTATCACAAGGCCGGCCTGAACCCCGATCTTCTGGCCCTGGTTCCCGGACGCGGCGAGACGGTCGGCGCGGCCCTGGTCGCCCATCCGGGCGTCGACGGCGTCGCCTTCACCGGCGGCACCGACACGGCCGGCGCCATCAACCGGTCGATCGCCGCCCGCCCCGGCGCCATCATTCCCTTCATCGCCGAGACCGGCGGACTGAACGGCATGTTCATCGACACCACGGCCCTAAAGGAGCAGGTGATCGACGACGTGATCCAGTCCGCCTTCGGCTCGGCCGGCCAGCGTTGCTCGGCCCTGCGCATCCTCTATGCGCCCAAGGAGTCGGCCGACGCCCTGATCGAGGGGCTGAAGGGCGCCTTGGCGGTCCAGACCGTCGGCGACCCCGCCGATCCCAAGACCGACATCGGCCCCGTCATCGACTCCGAATCGCGCCGCGCCCTGGAGGCCCACGTCGAACGTCTGGCCCGCGAAGCCAAGGTGATCGCCCGCGCCGCCCTGCCGCTGGGTTCGGAAAAGGGCGATCTCTTCGCCCCCACCATCGCCGAAATCCCCACGCCTGACTTCCTGGAGCGCGAGGTGTTCGGGCCCATCCTGCACATCTACCGCTACGAGCCGTCCGAGCTGCAATCGGTCGCCTCGCGCCTAGCCGCGCGCGGCTATGGCCTGACCCTGGGCGTCCACAGCCGTATCGAAGCCTTCGCCGCCGAGGTGACGGCCCTGGTCCCCGCCGGCAACGTCTACGTCAACCGCTCCATCACCGGCGCCGTCGTCGGCGTCCAGCCCTTCGGCGGCGAGGGGCTGTCCGGAACGGGCCCCAAGGCCGGCGGACCGAACAGCCTGATCCGCTATGCGGCGGAAAAGGCGATCAGCGTGAACATCGCCGCCCAGGGGGGCGATCCGGCGCTGTTGAATTTGTAGGGGCGGGTTCCGGTGCTTTTCACCTTTAACCGTTCGGTTGAGCTTGTTATGGGCTGAAGCTGCTTACGCCAAAAGGATTTGGAATGTTCGGATTTTCCAAAAAGAAAGCCAGAGCCTCGGCCGGTTTGAAAAATAAAGAACATGCGGACTTAATAGCGGAAGTTAATCGGCTGAAGGCCGAGTTGGCTTTGCGTGAGCAGCAGCCTCACTTCGTTTCAGATTATACGGCCTATGTTCGCGACCTCATTCAGAAGCATCCGCTGGATGAGGCGATGTCCTATGCCGTTGGAGGCTCCTATGATGTGACCGGTTCGCTCCTGGTTGAGGTGATGGAACGGTGCGGCCTGAAGGATGGCATGTCCATCATCGACCTTGGCTGCGGTAGCGGGCGTCTCGCCAAGCACCTTGGAATAAGGTGCCCAAATATTCAGTATTTGGGCATTGATATCGTGCAAGAGCTGTTGGATTATGCGGAACGGCAGTCACCAGATCATTTTCGTTTTATTCTCAATCAAACCTTGAAGCTCCCGGTCGAGGATTCGTCGGTTGATATGGTGGCGATTTTTAGCGTCATAACTCACTTGCTTCACCAAGAGAGTTTCATTTATCTCAAAGAAGCGCGTCGATCCTTGAAGCCTGGTGGGCGGATTGTTTTTTCCTTTTTGGAAAGCGATTTTAACTGGCCTATCTTCCAAGGAATGGTGGATCGTGCTGAGGCGGGGGTTCGGGACGATCAACTCAATATGATTACCGAACGCTCCCAAATCGAATCCTGGGCGCGCCATCTCCAGATGGACGTGATCAGCTACGATCTCGGCCTGCCGCATCAGGGGGACGGCCAGACGGTTGCCGTGCTCGCTGACAGGCGAGATTTCTGACCCTCGTCGAGGCTCTTGCTCTCTCCAATCGCAAGCCTATGGTGCGCCCCGCGGCGTAGTCCACGTCGTCGCATCAGCGCAGGGTCATGAGCGTTTCCAGTTTCACACGCCGTCAAGGCCGGATCATTGGCGCATTGATGATGCGCGAAATCGTGACCCGCTTTGGGCGGGAGGGGTTCGGCTTCCTGTGGCTTATTGGCGAACCTTTGCTGTTCTGCATGGGCGTGATTGTGATGTGGTCGATCATCAAGCCAGAATACGAGCACGGCATTCGCATTGCCCCATTCGTGATGACTGGGTATATGTGCCTGCTCTTGCTGCGGCATCAGATTTCGTACTCTCAGGGTGCAGTTCAAGGAAACGTAGGACTTCTTTTTCACAAGCAAATAGCAGTAATACATCTTTTTATAGCGCGTAATTTTTTGGAGTTTCTTGGTTCTACCGCCGCCTTTATTGTCGTTTACTTTGTGCTGGTGTGCCTTGGCCAGGTTTCTCCCCCGCAGAACGTTCTCTTGCTATATGCCGGGTGGGTAGTGCTCACACTCAACAGTGTCGGCCTCGCCACCGTGATGGCGGCTTTGGCGATCAGGTGGGACGTGATGGAGAGGATTGTGCCCTTGGTCACATATCTCCTAATCCCGCTGTCCGGAGCATTCTTCATGGTGTCTTGGCTGCCGAAGCAGTTCCAAGAACTCTATCTGCTGGTGCCCATACCTCATGGCATCGAGATGGTCCGTGCCGGCATATTCGGACCTTTTGTCGAGACGCATTACCATGCGCCCTATGCTTTGATATGGGCTGGGGTGCTGAATTTTATCGGCCTAACTTTGCTTGCTGACGCCCGTGATCGGGTTGATGTGGAGTAGCGTCGCTTCCTGGCCTGGAACAAGATATGACTGAGCCGAAACTCAATTACGTGGGCCCGCCGCCCGAAGCTCTGACCTACGAGCGTAGAACACCCCTGTGGAAACGCATACCATTGGCGTTCTTGCTCGTGGTCGTTGCGCCGACGGCCTTGGCGGCGGTGTATTTTCTGTTGATTGCGTCGCCTCTGTATGTATCGGAGGCACGTTTTGTTGTTCGTTCGGCCGGTCAGACGCCCAGTTCTCTAGGGCTGGCGCTTCAAGGTGTCGGATTGGGGCAGACGCATAGCGACGCATTCGCAGTTCACGAGTACATGACTTCCGCCGATGGATTGAAGGACCTCCAGAAGCGAATAGATGTGTCGTCCGTGTTGAGTCGCCCAGGTGCCGACCTGTTTTCGCGCTACCCAAGAATAGGGGAGGTTCCAAGCGAAGAAGGGCTGCTCAAGGCTTTGAACCGCTTTGTCGTAGTCGGTTACGATTCTTCGACGGGGATCAGCACTCTCGAAGTCAAGGCGTTTCGTCCCAAAGACGCTCAAAACATCGCCACTATACTGCTGGATGGCGGTGAAGGGCTGGTCAATCGGCTGAACGAGCGATCAGTAAATGATGCTGTTCGCCAAGCGCGACTGACGCGGGAGAACGCTATAAATAACCTGGCGCGCGCTCAGGCCGAGTTGACCGGCTTTCGTAACCGCCAAGCGTTCGTTGATCCGCAAACTCTTGTCACCGAGAACGCCGAACTGGTGGGTCAACTGAACGCGCGTATTGCGGAGCTCCAGGCCGAACGCAGTCAGGTAGCGTCTCAAACCCCTGAAAGTCCGCAACTTCCGGCCATTGACGCACGCATCGCCGCTTATCGCAGACAGGCGGACGCAGAGCGTTCTAAGGTGACCGGGGGGGCTGCTTCCTTGGCTCCTCAGGTCGGTGTCTATGAGGAGTTGTCATTCAACAGGGAACTCGCTACGCGCGAGGTGGCTACCGCGACCACAGCGTTGCTGGCTGCTGAACAGGAGGCGCGGCGGCAACAGGCATACCTTGAACGCGTCGTGTCGCCGAACCTGCCGCAAACCGCCCAAGAGCCCCGTCGATGGCTTTCGCTGCTGGCGGTATTCTCCACCGCAATGCTCCTCTATGGATTGGGCTGGCTGATCTGGGCTGGTGTGCGTGAACATAGGCAGGGCTGATGAGGGACTTGACCTCTTCTGTCGGTTTGTCGGTCCAAAACCTGAGCTTGACGTACCGGACTGCGATCAGTCCCGTGTTCAGTGACTTGAACTTCACCCTAGGTCGCCAAGATAGGTTGGCCATCCTGGGGCGGAATGGTCAGGGCAAATCCACCTTGATCAAACTCCTCGGCGGCGTCATGTCCCCGACGGGTGGGCGGGTCGATTGGCATATGAGCCAGTCGTGGCCTATTGGCTTCCACGGTGGTTTCCAAGGAAGCTTGTCGGGCCTCGACAACATCCGCTTCCTCGCGCGCATCTATGGGCGCCCCTTTAGGGAAGTGCGGGATAGGGTAGATGATTTTGCGGAGTTGGGCCGCTCATTGCGTCAGCCCGTGAAGCACTACTCCTCCGGTATGAGGGCGCGCTTAGCCTTCGGTTTATCTCTAGCGATCGAATTTGAATGTTATCTTATCGATGAACTGGTCGCGGTTGGCGATGCCCGCTTCCAACGCAAATGTCAGCACGAGCTTTTTGAGCGACGTGCAGAAAGAGCCTTTCTGCTTGCCTCCCACAATACAGATCTGATCTCCGGCTATTGTGATCGAGCGCTTCTGGTCGAAAGCGGCAAAACTAAGATATTTGAAGATATCGGTGAAGCTGTCGAAATCTATAAGTGGCTGAGGACTGCGTGATGCCTGAAGAGGACACTGCAGGCTGGATGCGGCGTTGTATACTGATCGGCGCTGCACGGCAGTCGGACAGATGGATATCGACACTGCAAGCTGCTGCGCTGAAAAGTGGACAAGATGTTGTTTTGCTCGATGATATACCAACCCGATCTGATTTCGGAGATGATTCGCGCATCTATCTATCTCGAGAACATCGACATTTCGCTCCGACAGAGAATGCTGATCGTGTAGTTGTGTTGGACGGCATAGACCGTTTCTCCGGAATGGGGGATATTCCTGAAGATCACGCTCGTATTCACTTGATCGAAGTTTCGCGCCAAGCAGTTGAAGCTTTATTGTGGGCGAAAACTGACGCTATTATAACCACTGCAACGGCCGATGCCGCCCGCAACGGTGAGCCGCTTGTCTTGCTAGGGTTATCGGTTGTTCCTCCGAGGTTGGAGGAATTTGGCGACGACCCGCGAGATCGCCGAGCTATTGCGGCTATAGCCTACCTTACCGGCGAGGCCCGAGAGGCTTATTGGTGTCCTGTTCATTTCATCTATGATCGCCAGCCCTTGAAGGCTAGCGAAGTCGCCGTCACTCTAGACATGACTGGGCCGCCTCGCGCTCTGTTGCGCGGGCCGTATCTTTGGGCCCCTATTGGACGCTGGAAAATTGTCGCTCGGTTTTCCATCGATGTCGATGGAGCCCGCCAAGAACTGCAGTTTCGCTGGGGGCCGCCGTTGAAACCGACCACCTTGAAAACGAGCGCAGAAAAACCTGGCATATACGAGGTAGAACTCGAAGCCGAGTGGGATGAGATTGACGGCATGGAGTTTACGATTGCTCTCGTCCACGGTTGCGTTTCTGGCGAATTAGTTTTTCTGGGGGCAACAGTATCAAGCGTATAGGACTCGACGTCGCAAGGTTAGATGCGTCTCGCGCCTAGATTAATTTGGCTGTACGGCCTGTATTATTTTCACCTCCGCAGTCGTTGTGTGTCTTAGGGATTTTTGAGAACTCGCCGACTCGTCGCCTTGCAGCTGCTGTTTGGATTATCTTTCGCCATGTTCTCATCGCCGATCGTTCCTCTCCAGGCGCGCCGCTTCGGCGATGCGCGAGGATGGTTCATGGAGACATACTCGGAGGCTGCCGCGTTGGCGGCAGGGATCGAGGTACGTTTCGTTCAGGACAATCAATCGTTTTCAGCCGCCGTTGGCACAATCCGCGGCTTGCACTTCCAGCGACCGCCACGCGCTCAAGCTAAGTTGGTGCGCTGCGTGCGGGGGTCGATCATGGACTATGCGGTGGATATCCGCCGAGGATCGCCGACCTATGGCCGGCATGTAGCGGCCAAGCTGACCGCCGAGGGCGGGGAGCAGTTGTTCGTGCCGGTGGGCTTCGCACACGCCTTTGTCACCCTCGAGCCGGATGTGGAGGTCGCCTACAAGGTGAGTGACGTCTATGCGCCCGATTGCGATGGCGGTATCGTCTGGAACGATCCGACCATCGGCATCGACTGGCCCCTCCCAGAAACTGGTGCGGTCCTGTCCGACAAGGACAGGCTTTTGCCGAACCTGGTCGATTTCGACAGTCCCTTTGAGTATGACGGCAGGCCGCTCGAACCCCTGCCCACGCGCTAACCTGAACACTGACTGAGAGACAATCGATGCGTATCCTGGTCACCGGCGGCGCCGGTTTCATCGGCTCGGCCCTCGTGCGGCGGCTGATCGCGCATACGGACCATGAGGTCCTGGTCTATGACAAGCTGACCTATGCCGGCGTGCTCAGTTCTCTGGAGCCGGTGGCGTCCAGCAACCGCTATTCCTTCGTCCAAGCCGACATCTGCGACGCCGAGGCCGTGGCCAAGGCCATGCGGGACTTCAAGCCTGACGTCGTCGCCCACCTGGCGGCCGAGAGCCATGTGGATCGCTCGATCGACGGGCCGGGCGCCTTCATTCAGACCAATATGGTCGGAACCTTCGTCATGCTGAACCAGGCCCTGGGATATTGGCGCGGCCTGGACGAAGCCGCCAAGGCGCGCTTCCGCTTCCATCATATCTCGACCGACGAGGTGTTCGGCTCGCTGGGCGACGAGGGCTTCTTCACCGAGACCAACCCCTATGACCCCCGCTCGCCCTATTCGGCGTCCAAGGCCGGGTCGGACCATCTGGTGCGGGCCTGGGGCCACACCTACGGCCTGCCGGTGCTGGTGACCAACTGCTCCAACAACTACGGCCCCTATCACTTCCCCGAGAAGCTCATCCCGCTGATCATCATCCGGGCCCTGAACGGCGAGCCCCTGCCGGTCTATGGCGACGGCTCGAACGTGCGCGACTGGCTGTTCGTCGACGACCACGCCCGCGCGCTCCAGGCCGTGTTCGAGACCGGCACGCCCGGCGAGACCTATAATGTCGGCGGCAACGCCGAGCGGAAGAATATTGAGGTGGTCACCGCCATCTGTTCGATCCTGGACCGGCTGCGGCCCAAGGCCGAGGGGAAGTACGCCGACCAGATCACCTATGTGACCGACCGGCCCGGCCATGATCACCGCTACGCCATCGACGCCTCGAAGATCCGCGCCGACCTGGGCTGGACCCCGTCGGTGACCTTCGAGGAGGGGATCGAGCGGACCGTGGTCTGGTATCTGGAGAACCAGGCCTGGTGGCAGGCCATTCTGGACGCTCGCTATGCGACCCAGCGACTCGGGGTCGTCCATGGCTGATCCGGTCCATATCCTGATCACGGGCGGGGCCGGTCAGGTGGGACTGGAGCTCCAGGCCGCCGCCTGGCCGGAAGGCGTCGTGCTGCACGCCCCGACGCGGGCCGAGCTGGACCTGGGCGACGCCGCCTCGGTGCGGGCCGCCTTCGCCGCCACGCCTTTCGCCGCCGTAATCAACTCCGGCGCCCACACCGCCGTGGACAAGGCCGAGACCGAGGTCGCCGCCGCCTTCGCCGCCAACGCAATGGGACCGGCGGTTCTGGCCGACGCCACGCGCGAGGCGGGGATCCCGCTGATCCAGGTCTCGACCGACTATGTGTTCGACGGGTCCAAGGACGGCCTCTATGTCGAGACCGATCCGGTCGGGCCTCTGGGCGTCTATGGCGCCTCCAAGCTGGCGGGCGAACTGGCGGTGCGGGCGGGCAATCCGCGCTCGGTTGTGCTGCGCACGGCCTGGGTGCTCAGCGTCCACCGCGCCAACTTCCTCAAGACCATGCTGCGGCTCGCCGCCGATCGGCCGACCCTGCGGGTGGTGGGCGACCAGCACGGCTGCCCGACCTCGGCGCGCGACATCGCCGACACCCTGATGACCATCGCCCTGAAGATGATCGCCGACGTGGATGCCCCGACCGGCGTCTATCAGTTCGTCAACGCCGGCGAGACCACCTGGGCCGGATTGGCCAGCGAAATCTTCGCCCTCACCGCCGCGACCGGCGGTCCGTCCGCCACGGTCGAGGCCATTCCTTCGTACGAATACCCGACCCCGGCCCGGCGCCCGTCGAACTCCCGCCTGTCCACCGAGAAGCTGACCCGAGATTACGGCATTGCGCCCCGCCCCTGGCAGGTCGCCGTCGCCGAGATCGTCCACGAACTGCACGCCGAAAGGACCGCGCCATGAAGGGCATCATCCTGGCCGGAGGATCCGGCACCCGCCTGCATCCGATGACTCTGGTCACCTCCAAGCAGCTGATGCCGGTCTACGACAAGCCGATGATCTATTATCCGCTGTCGACCCTGATGCTGGCCGGCATTCGCGAGGTGCTGATCATCTCCACCCCGCGCGACACGCCCAGTTTCCAGGCCCTGCTGGGCGACGGCTCGCAGTGGGGCATGGAAATTCAGTATGCGGTCCAGCCCAGCCCCGACGGCCTGGCCCAAGCCTATGTCATCGGCGCGGACTTCGTCGGCGACAGCCCCTCGGCCCTGATCTTGGGCGACAACATCTACTACGGCCACGGCATCACCGATCTGTTCACCAGCGCCATGGCCCGGCCCGACGGGGCGACCGTCTTCGCCTATCATGTCAACGATCCGGAGCGGTACGGCGTGGTCGAGTTCGACGACCGCATGCGCGCCCTGTCGATTGAGGAAAAGCCAGCTGAACCCAAGTCGAACTGGGCGGTCACCGGCCTCTATTTCTACGACAAGGACGTGGTCGAGATCGCCCGCAGCCTGACGCCCTCAACGCGGGGCGAGCTGGAGATCACCGACGTCAACCGCATCTATCTGGAGCGCGGCAGGCTTTCGGTCGAGATCATGGGGCGGGGCTACGCCTGGCTGGATACGGGCACCCCGGACAGCTTGCTGGAGGCGGCCGAGTTCGTACGTGTCCTCGAAAAGCGCCAGGGTTTCAAGATCGCCTGTCCCGAAGAGGTGGCCTTCCAGAAGGGCTTCATCGATGCCGCCAAGCTCGAAGAAATCGCAGCGAAACTAGGAAAAAGCTCATATGGCGCGTATCTAAAAAGCCTCGCTCTTCGGGCTTGAATAGATTCATGCAGCGTGGGACTACCTCGGCGTCTTGGGAATCTTCGGACAAGATATCGCCCGGCAGCTGCGGGTTTTGTATTCATTCTGAACGTATATTTATCTGCGGGCGGTCAATTTCATGGCGTTGTATGTCGTAACGGGCGGATACGGATTTATAGGTCGCGCCTTGGTGTCTCGCCTCAAAAAAGACGGTCACAGTGTCGTTATAGCATCTCGAGCGCACCATCGCGGCGATTCAAATGATGACTGGGTGGAATTTAACTTCAACGACCGCTCTACGGCCAATAACGTAACCAATGTCCGCCCAGACGGCGTTTTCCATCTTGCTTGGTCGACGACGCCGGGCACGGCGGAATCGGATCCGGTCGCCGACATCACCATCAATCTTGCCGGAACAATCGCATTGCTAGAAAGCCTTAGTGGTTTTTCAAGCATACCCATCGTTCTGATCTCTTCCGGCGGAGCAGTCTACGGTCGAACTGATGTAGAACGAATCCCAGAAGTACACCCGCTGAATCCGATTAGCATCTACGGAACAACCAAGCTCGCCATGGAGCGCTACGCACTCTCGTGCCAGAGAATGCAAGCGCTCGACATTCGCATAGCACGTATTAGCAATCCTTTTGGCCCAGGGCAGGCCCACGCCCGGCAGCAGGGAGCTGCGACTATATTCGCGCGCAAGATCCTACGCGGAGAGAAAATCGAGATCTGGGGCGACGGGAGCGTAGTTCGAGATTACATCGACGTCGACGATGTCGCTTCTGGCCTATCGGCGATCATGGCGTTGAAGGCAGAAAATCTGGATCCATACCCGGTCTTCAATGTCGGGGCGGGGCAGGGTTTGTCCTTAATGGGCTTGATTGGGCGCCTCGAGCTCGCTGCAGGCGTCAAAGCGAACCTGGCGTTTTCTGATCGTAGAGATTTTGATATTCCGAACAACGTCTTGAACGTCGAAAAGCTTCAGCTTAACGCCAAATGGAGACCTCGTGACGTGCAAGAGCGACTCGTTGCGCTTGTTAACTCGTTGCGCGATACTGACCAGCCCGAGCGCCCCACGGGCCGCTAGTGACATGGTAATTCGCCCTTCGTTTTTATGACAGTTGAATGGGAAAGCAATGAGAACTCTATTCGGTCGCGTTGCAGCTGAAGATCAAGGCGTAGATTACACGTGGTTTCGAAATAACGATTACGATCCGCCTTTTCTTCACGTGATCGACCAGGCGGATCATGAGGTCTTGGTGGCTTGGCGCGAACAGACCGCTGCTGAATGGCCTAACTCGGGATCGTCCGGCGTCGAGATGATGTCGATGCTGTCTGGCTTAATCATGTCGGCTGGGCTTTCCCGCATAGTTCAATGTGGACATTACGTCGGGTTCTCGACGCTGGTGCTGGGCTTTATCTGCCGGAAAATGAATAGGAAAAAATTCCTTTACACGGTGGATTTGGATCCGAAACCTTCTGCCTACACACAGGAATGGGTAAATAGGGCGTCGTTAAACGACGACATCAAGATCGCAGTTCGCGATTCTGCGGACCCACAAAACGTCATCGAGGCGATCGAGCATTTGGGAGGACCACCCCAGCTGGTCTACATCGACTCGTCTCATCAATACGAACATACGATGCAGGAGTTGAATTTGTGGTGGGGCGCCCTGCCACCTGGAGGCCTGATCGTCATGGACGACATCTCTCAATGGGCGGCGGAGTATGACCGAACGGGATTGGGTGGATCTCATCGTGCGGCTCTGGAATTTTGCCAGACCACGGCCGCTAACAGCGTCCTCATCAACGGGAATTTTGGGAGGGCGACCACCAACCCTATGATTTATACGGACGTTTGTGGGTTTGGATTGCTGCAGAAGCCTTATTGACCCATCATCGTATATGAACGCATGGCGAACATGCGTTAGGCAAGAGATGGCAGAGGCCGTAGTTGCCGCGCATAGAATTAAACATCGAGCAAATTTATGAGAAAAGTTGCGTTCTATGCGCCCGGTCCGATGAGAGGTTCCGGAGGGGTTGGTCGAATATACAATTTCGCCAAAGCGCTGAGTAAATCAAATTATGAATGCCATGTGTTCGTAACGAACAGCAATGGCAGGGACGCTGCGCAACTCGCACGGGAAGCAAACGACTTTTACGGAGCAACCGGATTCATCTGCCACCCGAGCACGGACGTCCCTTCCGGGGTGTTCGATCTTGCGATCGCCACGCAATGGGAAACTGCCATTTTGGTCCAGCGTATGGTCAGCCATGCAAAGGCTTACCTGATCCAAGACTTCGAAGCCTATTTCAATCCAGTTGGCGACGGCAGCGTTTTTGCGGAAAACTCATATATTCACGGTTTGAGGCCACTTACCTACGGTCGCTGGCTTGCACACAAACTGGAGACCGAGTTTGGTAGCGAGCCGTTCTTCTTCGAGTTCGCCTCCAATAACCAGGTCTTTCGATGCCAACGTCCTATGAAAGAGCGTCTGGAAGGGCCTGCTAGGATCGCCTTCGTCTTTCAAGGTGACAAGGCGCGCCGTTGTCCGCGCCTTGGCATCGAGGCGCTGGGTATCGTGAAGCATTACCGGCCCGATGCGGAAATCCTTTTTGTCGGGTCGGCCGAGCCCCCTCACCTTTGGTACGATTTCCAAAACTTGGGCAATCTGACGATTCAGGAACTGAACAGAGTTTATAATGAATGCTGCGTCGGCCTGAGTCTAAGTTCTACCAATCCCTCATGCAATCCATTCGATATGATGGCTGCGGGGCTGCCGTCGGTCGATCTCTATCGCCAGAATAATCTGTTCGACACGCCCTCGAAAGGCGTTCTGTTGGCGCTCCAGACTCCGGAATCTGTCGCGGAAGCAATACTGCATCTCCTCAATAATCCAAAAGAACTTCTCAAAAGATCAGAGTTCGGCATCAAATTTATGAAATCCAGGCCGCAAGAGCGGGAGGTCAAAAGCTTCCTCGCGGCGGTTGACGCCATTATGCGTGGTCAAGGCCACGGCGGTTCAAGGGCGGTCATCACCTCCTTGTTCTACGACAACCCTCCCGTTGTCGCGAAAGTAGACCGCAATGCATATTCGGCTAGCTTCCTTCAGAGGCAAGCGAGCGCCGGTGGCGGGTCTCGCGTGAAATCGCTGGCGCATTTCCAGTATTATCCTACTGACGAGCTAAGGTTCGAGGCGCCCGCACCGCTTGAAACGGAACAACATCTTGCACGCCAAGCTGCAATAGAGGTGGCGCCTGGAGTGCGCAGACGTCATGTGCGGATCCTGAATGCGCTAGTCCGAAAATACAATCTCGACAAACGACTTACGCTCGACCTGTTTGACCGTGCCTACTATCTGGATGTGAACCATGATGTGATGGAGGCGGGTATGGACCCGTTCATCCATTTCGTGCGCTATGGTCATGCCGAGGGTCGTTCGCCATCGCCGTACTTCGATTCGAAGTGGTACGAAGACACTTACGCAGCGGCCTTGGCGCCCAAACTATCTGCCGTTGACCACTATCTGACAGAGGGCTCCGCGCTCAACCGTTCACCGAACGCGTTGTTCGACGCAACCTGGTATCTTGCCCGAAATCGTGACGTGGCCGAGGCTGGGCTGCATCCGCTGTTCCATTTCATACGGTATGGAGAAGCCGAGAATCGCGACCCGTCCGAGAAGTTCTCAACGGCGTGGTATCGTACGAACAATCTGGATGTCGTCGCTGCTAAACACCCGCTTTTGCTTCACTACATGCACCATGGAGAGCGGGAAGGCAGGCTACCCGTTCCTCGGACGGAGGTGCGGGGGGCGCTGCAGCGAAGCGCGCGTGAGGCGGCCCTAACGTTCGAAAACCTGTTCGATGCTGAAGTGTCGCCTAGAGATTTAGAGCCATCGACCGACCGCTCTTACGTTAATCTCTTTGAGAAAGGACCACCTTCCGGGCAGGTGTCCTTCGATATCTGGAGCACGATATTGCATCGTCGTTGCCATCCGGATGAGATCAAGCTCCGCTCCGCACGTTTTCTGCTGCTCCAGGCTTGGACCGACATCATTCCCGGGATGCGTGATGTCGTGACGCTGATGAATGCGAGGATGCGAGCCGAGAATGCGTCAGCGCCCAATGGGGATTACGAATACTCGTTCAACGTAGCTGTCCACTCTTGGCTTCAAAACGTTCTGAATACCTCATGCTCGCCGGAACGGCGCGCGCGATTAGCCAAATCCATAATCGCACACGAATTCGACGCCGAACGGGACGCTATTGAAGTCGATCCCAACACTGAGCGCACAATTCGCTCTTTGGAACAGCCAGCAATATTTATTTCCGACTTCTATATGTCGGCGCCCTTTTTAGAGAACCTTCTGCACAGCGTACAGTTGGGATCGGCTTTCTTCAGAGGCTACGTTTCCTGCGACGGCTATCAGAATAAGCGATCGGGCGCCCTTTTTGGCAAGGTGTTGAAGGACCTCAACCTTGCGCCGCATGAATTGACGCACGTAGGGGATAACCCGTTCTCGGACAAGGAACGCCCCGCATCGCTCGGCATCAACACCATCAGCTATGTGTCTTCCTCTGATGAGGAGCGCCTCAAGTGGTATGAGCAGGCCTTCCATGCCCTCTGTCTGGGCGATGTTTCCCAACACGAGCGACGCCTCCTGGCCTTGGCTAAAAGGCAATCCGCAGAGGCGTCTGGAGAGATGGAGGGGGAGGCTTTTGATCTCTACGCCGCCGGTTGTCACATCGGCCTCCTTGCATTCGGCTATTGCCTTAATGTCATGCAGGACGCGATAGTTCGACAGTCCAAGGAGGTGGTTTTCTTCACTCGAGAAGGCATTCTCTTTAAAAAGATCTATGATCTCATTGCAGAGCACAATCCATTCACGACCCCTCCGCCTCCCTCAAAGTTGCTGAGCGTAAGCCGCAGAGCCACTTTCGCGGCCTCGCTTCGATCCTTCGATACCGAAGAGCTCATGCGTCTTTGGACCATGTATTGGAAGCAGTCGCCGCTGACGTTTTCCGCCTCGCTCAACCTCGATCCAGCGATAACAGCGGCGGCGGCTAAGCGGGCGGGTCTGGATCCCCATCAGGTGGTGAAGGCGCCTTGGACAGACGCACGATTCAATAATTTGCTTTCGGACGAGAGCTTCCGCCGCCACGCCGAAGCTGAACTGGCCGCTCAGCGTGACCTGCTTCAACGCTATTTGGCGCAAGAGTTGGCTCCCGATCAGGATGAACTCCTGATCTGCGACATCGGCTGGCGCGGCACGATCCAAGACAATCTCGCGCACACGATCGGCAAGCCCGTCCGTGGCCACTACTTGGCCTTGCTCGGCTACCTCAACGAGCAGCCTGCATTTTCTAGCAAGGTCGGGTGGCTGAGCGACCTGAACAGAGGAACCGACTATCAAATCCCCGACCAGCTCGCTGTGATCGAGATGATCTTCAATGGGCTGGGCGGATCCACGGTCGGTTATGACGTGGACTCTGAAGGACAGGTCTTCCCGGTCAAGGAGATATTCGATGGTGAAGAGGCGGTGGTTCGAGCTCTAGAACCGTGCCGCGCCGGAATGACGGCGGTCGTGCGTGAACTTGCTCGCTACGTCAATCTTCACGGTCTTGTCGCCGAGAACCTCCAGAATCTCGGTCGCAAGATAGTCGATGACCTGATCGCCAGCCCTCCCTCGGCCATCGCCAACATGTTCGCGAAGCTGGAACACAACGAAACATTCGGCGCCGGCACTCTGGACGTCATGCAGAAATCGAGCTTCGAAGCGGCGATTGCGGAGCAACCAGGCGGCAGGATGCACGCTGCTTTGACGTCTTGGTTGGGGGGGCGTTGGCCAGAGGGTCTCAGTCGACAGGACATAGTGCAACAATGGTGGAAAGGCGCAACGCCTCAGGAGCGCGCGTCGGCGCCGCTTGCGATCACCAAGAGCGCGGCGCCGGCGATCATCCGATCGACCGGTTCCCGGCTTGCACTCTACCTTTCAGAAGACGGCCTTGCCCCTGAACGGCTGGACTCTGTTCTACGAACCACGCAGGGATTAGTTGATGCTGGTTTCCAAGCGGAAATCTATTGGCAAGGCGATGACGACATTACGGCCCGCCTAGACGCCAGTCTGGGGGACATGCCTGCCAGTGTAATCACCTCGTGGAGCAGCCATCGAAACGCCGGTTTGGCGTTAGCCACAGACGCTAGTTCTGCATCCTACGTCCATTCAAACGTGATTGCACAATCTCGCGGTTATCTTGTTCAAGATCACGACGGCTTGGCTGGCACGGTCGATGGATTGGTCCTTACCGAAAACAGCTACATCTACGGCCTCAGTCATTTCACCCTGGGAAATTGGCTGACCCACATGATCAGCAGCCGCTATTTCTCGCGCGCGTTTCCCGCAGGCCACGGCGTGGACACAGCAGTCTATAAATGTCGGTCGGACGTGAAGCGTGAATTGGCCGTCTGCATGCATTATCCGGCAGGACAGTCCGGCCCATTGGCCCGGTTGGCTTTGGACGCCTTGGCTTTGCTTAAGAAAAGTCGCCCGGACGTGAGAATCATTCTTTTCGGAGCCGAAACGGGACCTCGGTTGAGTTTTGAATATGAGAATTTGGGGATGCTGCGCGACCCGAAGTTAATCAGTGATTTGTTCAACCAATGCGCAGCGGGACTGGCATTGGGGATGTCCAATCCCTCACGTATGGCTTTCGAGATGGCGGCTGCCGGATGCACTCCAGTGAGTCTTTATCGCTATAATAACGTTATGGATCTCGGTGATCGTTTCAGTGTACTAGCTTTCCAGAGCTCCCGTTCTATTGCTCAGGCGTTGTCTGATGTTCTTGAAAAGTCTCACGATGATCAAAGCTATGCGTCTTCGGTCGCAAGTCAGCTTAATGACAGAACGCTGATTTGGGAGAGGGATGCGGCGGTGGCCAACATCATTGGTGTGCTTGACGGAAAGCTCTGCGCAAGCTGGAATCCGCCAATTCTATATAAAGCAGAGCCAGTTATCGCTCCGGCAGATGACAACGCGGCCGTTCGTGCGTTTTGCCGTCAACAGCTTCCTTCTGAGGATAGGAACCTCTGGTGACGCCGAAGGCGCTTCAGCTCATTTTCGTCAGATGCAGCGCGTTTGACAAATTGCTGAATAAACTTCCGATCGCATCGTGAACATCTGAAACGCAAAATATATCCAGGCCACTGCTCGGGTGGTCTGGATTAGACAGCACAAAAGAAACAAACCGTTCCTCGGAGTGTGAATCAAGGAAAAGTAACTTCATGCCGAGTTGATTGGCTATCCATCCAATATTAGATTCTGAATGGAGGAATCTGTGTTCGGGGAATATGTAATTTTTGTCCAGCAAAGGTCCCTGTGCAATGATTATACCATCAGGCTTCATCAGGGCCTTTAATGATTCTAGGAGTGCGATTGGATCTTCTAGATGTTCTATTACATGCCACAGGAATATAGCTCCAACTTGGTGCGCGAGGGATGGTCTGTAGCTTTCAACAAAGCTGGCAATATCTTGGTTGACATAGACGTGATCTGGAAGGTCAAGGTGGGATCGGCCGATCTGAACGAGCTCGGCGCTTGCATCACATCCCATGGCTTCGTATCCGCAATCCAAAAGTGCTTTGGTGAGCAGGCCTCTACCACCTCCCAGATCAAGAACTGGCGATTCAACCCCGAAATAATCCAAATAATTTTTATAGAAATTCACCGTATTATTCATCGCCAAAGATTCACGTATTACATCTGTCTTTGTCGAGTTAGACCAATAATTGGCGTGAAAATCAGCTTGATGGCTGATTATCCCACCCTGACCTGGGGCGTAGTCGGGAACGAGCGCGCAGCAATTGGAACAATGAAATATGGTTACAACCTTGTCCTGCTGATCCTGCGTTCGTAGGGCGACGACGAGCCCCGTAAGGCCGCAGCACGGGCAGTTGTTCACTTCGGGCATTCTGAAATCACGCGCTCGGGTTTATCTGCACCGTCTAGCATCAACCTGAAAACGTTCATCTTGTCCACTTGACGTCGAAGGCGGGTTTCGCAGTCTGCAGCAATCGCACGTCAGTGGCGATATCGGGAAGCATACCAGATGATGGTCGCTTCCTTAAACGTCCTCGTCCCAGCGGTGCTTGTAGAAGCTATATTTCGCTCGTGCATTTGAAGTGGAGTAATTCGTTTCGCTCGAATAGCGTCGTCGGCCGAATCCGCCGCTTGCCCTCGGTTATATTAGAGATGCCTCGTTATCGCAGATAGACGCCCACCTTGCTGTACAGCGCTCTGAGGCGAGCATCGTAAGCATCATCGTTGAACTGCGCCGCCTGGGCTCGTCCGCGTAACGAGGCTTCCGCGCGCCAGCCGGCGTCCGCGTCGATCATCCTTATCGCTGTCGATAGGGCCTGCACGTCATAGGGATCGACCTGAATGGCGGCGTCGCCGGCGACCTCGGGCAGGGCCCCCTCGGTGGAAGTCAGCACGGGGGTGCCAAGGCTCATCGCTTCGAGAACGGGCAGGCCGAAACCCTCGTAGAGCGAGGGAAACAGTACGGCCCTGGCTCCTCGGATCAGACTGATCAGGGTGGCGAAGGACATGTATTCGTAGACGTGGATCCGATCTGAGCTTGGGCCTCCAATCGCCTTAACGTGGCTAAGCAGAGCGGTTTCAGGTTCGCTCAGCCAGCCTCGGCCGCCGACAATCACGAGAGGTGTTTTCACGCCGGACGCCAGATAGGCCTCGACCACACGTCCGAGGTTCTTTTTCGGCTCCACAGCGCCGAAATGCAGGAAATAGTCTCCCCATCCCAGCCGGAAGGTGGCCTCCAGTTCGATGACGACGTCGCGCTCCGATCGTTCGATCAGTGCCTTGGGCAGGCTAACGGCCTGATAGGTGTTGCTAACGCGATCTTCTGGAACGCCGAGCATCCGGATGACGTCCCGGCGAGTCGCTTCCGATACGACCGCGATATGATCGGCGCGCCGGGCGACCTCGCGACATAGGGCCATGAAGACCGGCTTGTTGTGCAGCGTCGTATGAGGAAGGCGCAACGGGATCAGATCGTGGATGGTGTAGATGTTCGGAACGTTTAGGGCCCTGAGCGGCAGCAGGGTGGTCCAGTGCATCACGCTAGGCGCCGGGGCGTCGCGAGTGGAGAAAAAACGCACCGGGGTGCTGCGGCCGTGCTTCTTGAAGGCGCGGTTGGCGTAGAAATAGAGTCGGTCGCCCGCCCAGAAACGGCTTGCGTTCGGTCGAGCCGCTTCGCCGCCGGGCCAGATGACGTCGGTGGACGGGCGCACGGGGAAGGCGGTTCGACCCGTCGGGCCGAGAAGTGTCCGAACGTCACGCTCGATCTTCTGCATAAAGCGGAGCGGTTCAGCGGGACGCTCTGGATCCAGGATGGCGACGTCGCCGAACGGCTTGACCGAGCCTATCGGGAGCGTCGGCCCGAATAGAGCCTCGGTTCTGAAGCCCAAGCGGCTCGCAGCGTCGAGCAGGTTGCGGCTGTAGGTCGCGATTCCTGTGCCTTGGGCGGCCGCCAGGTTGAAGCCGTCAATACAGATCGAGGGGCGGTCCGATCGATCAGGCGGGATTTGGGGCATTCAGTCGGGTCTCGAGCGGCGTGAGCTTGACGATCATCCCGCCTATCATGGGGCAAGACTGACTGACCAGCGATGCCTCTCCGTCTGAACGCCCACGGCGGGACCGCTCCCTTTCCCAGTGACACCGCCGCCATCCCCCGCTATCTCGCGCCGGTGATGAACGAAACCGAGCGCCAATCCGAGGAACGCAGCTGGGAAACGGCGAAGACGCTCGCCGAGGCCCTGCCGTATATTCAGGTGTATGACCGCGAGACCGTGGTCATCAAATACGGCGGTCACGCCATGGGCGAGAGCGCCGTGGCGAAACAGTTCGCGGCCGATGTGGTGCTGCTGAAGCTGATGGGGGTGAACCCGGTCGTGGTGCACGGCGGCGGGCCGCAGATCAGCGCCATGCTGGACAAGGCGGGGGTCAAGTCGGCCTTTGTCGATGGTCTTCGCGTCACCGATCCGGCGACGATGGAGGTGGCCGAAATGGTCCTGTCCGGGGCGGTCAATAAGGAGATCGCCCACTGGATCACCATGGCGGGCAAGGAGGCGGACGTGCGCGGCGTCGGCCTGTCGGGCAAGGACGCCGGCCTGCTGACGGTCGAGAAGACCCGCCGGACCAAGCGCGATCCCGACAGTATGATCGAGCATGAGGTCGATCTGGGCTTCGTCGGCGAACCGACCAAGGTGGACCCCAAGCTGATCAAGGGGCTGATCGCCTCGGAGACCGAAGACTGGGTGCCGGTCATCGCCCCGATCGGGGTGGCCGAGGACGGCCAGACCTATAACGTCAACGCCGATACGGTGGCGGGCGCCGTGGCCGGTTCGCTGAACGCCAAGCGGATGCTGCTGCTGACCGACGTGCCGGGGGTCAAGGGGGCGGACGGCGAGATCATTCGCCAGATGACCCTGGAGGAGGCGCAAGGCCTGATCGACACCGGCGTGGCCTCGGGCGGCATGATCCCCAAGCTGGAGACGGCCATGGCGGCCGTGCGGGCCGGGGTGGAAGCCGTGGTGATTCTGGACGGCCGCCGGCCCCATGCGATGCTGGTGGAGCTGTTCACCGAATTCGGCGCCGGCACCCTGGTGAAGGCGTCTTGATCGACCTGTCGCACGTCAACGCCTGGGTGTTCGACATGGACGACACCCTGTATCCACGCGAACAGGGGCTGATGTCCCTGGTTCAGGCGCGGATCAACGCCTATGTGGTCGAGGCCGTCGGCCTGGCGCCCCAGGAGGCGCGGCTGTTGCAGCGCCAGTTCCTGGACGAGCACGGCACCACCCTGGCCGGGCTGATGGCCAACTACACCATCGATCCCGAGGACTTTCTGAGGGTGGTGCATGAGGTGCCCCTGGACGGGGTGGAGCGAAATCCCCGTCTGGCCGAGCGGCTGAAGATTCTGCCCGGGCGCCGGTTCGTCTTCACCAATGGGGCCAGGGACTACGCCCACCGCGTTCTGGACCGGATCGGGATCGCCGACTGTTTCGACGGGGTCTTCGCCATCGAGGACGGCGATCTGACGCCCAAGCCGGCCCCGTCGGCCTTTCGTCGCATGATCGAGCGGTTCGACTTCGAGCCGCGCTGCGCCGCCTTCTTCGAGGACACGCCTAGGAATTTGGAGCCGGCCAAGGCCCTGGGGATGGCGACCGTCCTGATCGGCGACGGCCATGGAAAGCCCCTGGGCGATCATATCGACCATATCGCCCCCGATCTTCTCGACTTTCTCAACGCCCTGACCTTCAAGGACGCCGCATGACCGACCTGTCGCATCTCGAATCCGTCGTCGAGGCCGCCTGGGACAACCGGGCCGAGGTGTCGCCCGCCACAGGAGGCGAGGTCCGGGACGCGGTCGAGACCGCGCTCAACCTGCTCGATTCCGGCCAGGCCCGTGTGGCGTCGCGGGGGGCGGACGGCGCCTGGACCACGCACCAGTGGCTGAAGAAGGCGGTGCTGCTGTCCTTCCGCCTGAACGACAACCAGATCATGCGGGCCGGCCACGCCTCCACCATCCCTCTGTCGGCCGATCATCCGGCCGCCCTCGGCCCGTTCTGGGACAAGGTTGCGAACAAGTTCGGCGACTGGAGCGCGGGCGACTATCAGGCGGCCGGCTTCCGCTCGGTTCCCGGCGCCGTCGTCCGGCGGGGCGCGCACATCGCCAGGAACGTCGTCCTGATGCCGTCCTTCGTGAACATCGGCGCCTTCGTTGACGAGGGGTCGATGGTCGACGCCTGGGCCACGGTCGGCTCCTGCGCCCAGATCGGCAAGAACGTGCACCTGTCGGGCGGCGCCGGCATCGGCGGGGTTCTTGAACCGCTCCAGGCCAATCCGACCATCATCGAGGACGGCTGTTTCATCGGCGCCCGAGCCGAGGTGGCCGAGGGCGTGATCGTGCGCGAAGGCGCGGTGCTGGCCATGGGGGTCTATCTGTCTGCCTCGACCAAGATCGTCGATCGGGCGACCGGTGAGGTCTTCCGGGGCGAGGTGCCCGCCTATTCGGTGGTGGTGCCCGGCGCCCTGCCGGACGCCGACGGCGGGCCTTCGCTCTATTGCGCCGTCATCGTCAAACGGGTGGACGCCCAGACCCGCGCCAAGACCGGCGTCAATGAGCTGCTGCGCGACTGATCGTCCGCCGCCCGCCCTGGCTTTGACGCCGCGGCGTCCGAGGGCGCACACTGCGTCGCGCCCGCCGTTCTGACCCCGCCTTCCGTTGAGACCTGCAATGACCGATCGGACTTCGCCGCTGGACCGTTTCACCAGTTTCGAGGGCGTGACGGTTGTGGTGATCGGCGACGTGATGCTCGACGCCTATCTCCAGGGCCACGTCAGCCGCATCTCGCCCGAGGCGCCGGTGCCGGTGGTGAAACATGCGCGGGACCGGTTCACGGCCGGCGGCGCGGCCAATGTGGCCTTGAACGCCGTGGCGCTCGGCGCTTCGGCGCGTTTGATCGGGGTGGTGGGCGATGACCAGGCCGCCGATCAGCTGCGCGCGATCGCCGAACAGGCGGGCGTCTCCTGCCGGCTGCTGGGACTGAAGGGCGGAGAGACCACGACCAAGACCCGGGTCCTGGCGGGCGCCCACCAGGTGGTCCGGATCGACCGCGAAGGCTCAAACGCCCTGTCGGCCGAGGATGAGGCCGCCCTGATCGCCCTGTTCGAACAGGCGCTGGATCAGGCGGATGCGGTGATCGTGTCGGATTACGCCAAGGGATGTCTGACCGATGCGGTTCTGGCGGCCGTGTTCGACCGGGCGCGCAAGGTCGGGGTTCCCGTCTTCGTCGATCCCAAACGTCCCGATTTTTCCGCCTATCGCGGCGCGGCCTATATCAAGCCGAACCGGTCGGAGCTGGCGGGCGCGACCGGTCGGCGCTGCGACGACGACGCGGCCGTGGGCGAGGCGGCCCGGCAGGTGGTGGACCAGACCGGCGCCAATCTGTTGGTGACCCGCTCCGAACAGGGCATGGCCTTCTATGGCGTGGACGGGGAGGCGATCCTGCTGGAGACGGAGGCGGCGGAGGTGTTCGACGTCTCGGGCGCCGGCGACACCGTCATGGCCGCCTTCGCCCTGGGCGTGGCTTCGGGCCTGCCGGTCGTGCGGGCGATGCGCCTGGCCAATACGGCGGCCAGCATCGTGGTGTCCAAGGCTGGGACGGCGGTGGTGTCCGCCGCGGAGCTGCGCACCGTGCTGAATCACCAGGATCAGCGCGACGACCATCGCGACGGACTGATCCTGTCGCGCGCAGACGCCCGGGCCGTCCGCGGCGCCTGGCGGGATCAGGGGCTTTCGGTCGGCTTCACCAACGGCTGTTTCGACCTGCTGCATCCTGGCCATGTGGCCCTGCTGCGTGAGGCCGCGAGCCATTGCGACCGGCTGATCGTCGGGCTGAACAGCGACGCCTCGGTGCGGCGGTTGAAGGGCGAGACTCGGCCGATCCAAAGCGAGGGGGCGCGCGCCGAGGTGATGGCCGCCATCCGACATGTGGACGCGGTGGTCCTGTTCGAAGAGGACACCCCCTATGAACTCATCGCCGCCCTGGAGCCCGACGTCCTGGTCAAGGGCGCGGACTATCAGGAGCATCAGATCGTCGGCGCCGATCTGGTCAGGGCCAAGGGCGGGATCATCGTCCGGGTCGAGCTGAGGGCCGGCCATTCCACCACCGGCCTGGTGGACCGCAGCCGTACGCCCTCGGCCTAGATATGAGCCCCGATCCCAGCACCGAGCTGAAGGCCGCGTCGCGCCAGGCGACAGCTTGGCTTTACGAGACGGCCCTGCCGCTGTGGCTGGAACACGGCGTCGATCGTCGGCGTGGCGGCTTCTATGAGGCCCTGTCTCACCACGACCTCAGCCCGGTCCACGACTATAAGCGGCTGCGGGTGTTGAGCCGCCAGATCTATGTCTTTTCCCAGGGGGCGCAGCGCGGCGTCTCGGACGCCGGCGCGGCGGTTGAGCATGGTCTGGATTTTTTGCTGAACCGCGCCCGCCATCCGGACGGCGGCTTCATCAGTCGACTGGACTTGGACGGGGAGGGCCTGGATCAGACGCGCGATCTGTACGACCTGGCCTTTGTCCTCTTCGCCCTGGCCCATGCCTATAGGCTGACGAGGGACGGTCGGTTGAAGGCGGAGGCCCTGGCGCTCTTAGACTTCATCCAAACGTCCATGCGCCATCCAGCAGGCGGCTATGTCGAGGCCCTGCCGCCGCGCGCCCCGCGTCGGCAGAATCCGCACATGCATCTGCTGGAGGCGGCCCTGGCCTGTGTCGAACATATGCCGGACCCTGCCTTCTCGGCCCTGGCGGCGGAACTGGTCGGCCTGTGTCGGCGACGGTTCATGGACGGGGCGCGGGGGCTTCTGTTTGAGTATTTTCAGGACGATCTGACGGCCCCGCTGCGGCCGAAAGGGCGGGCCGTGGTCGAGCCGGGTCATCAGATGGAATGGGCCTGGCTGTTGCGGGAGGCGCAGCGGCTGGGCATGGACACGAGCGCAGGCGCCGACGGCGAGGCCGAGCGGCTGGGGCGGTTCGCCCTTGCGCACGGCCTGGACCCGGCGTCGGGCCTGTTGCGGGGCGAGGTGTTCGAGGACGGCGCGGTCGCCGTCGCGGGCGTCCGGCTTTGGCCGCACGGTGAATGGCTGAAGGCGGCTCTGCGCGTCCCGGCCTTGGCGCCAAGCTGGCCTGACGCCTGGGGGGCGCTGAGCCGGTTCCTGAACACCCCGACGCCCGGTCTCTGGTTCGAACAATGGGATCCGGGGGCGGGCGGCTTTTTGGACACCCCGGTCCCGGCCAGTTCGCTCTATCACATCGCCACGGCCGTGGCCGAGCTGGAGCGGGCGGACCTTTAGGACGAAGGGCGGGAGGGGGCGCAGCCCCGCCTCCCGCCTCGCTTCAAGGGTCTCAGGCGGCGCTCTTCATCGCGTCCTTGTTGACGGCGGCGTCGGCGATGCCGGTCAGGTCTTCGTCGGTTTGGGATTCTTCCTGCAGGGTCTCGTCCAGCAGGGCGACGGCGTGCTTCAGACCCAGGACATTGGCCCAGCGCTTCAGCGTGCCGTAGCGGGTGATCTCATAGTGCTCCACCGCCTGGGCGGCGGCCAGGAGGCCGGCGTCGAGGGCCGGGTTGTCCTTGTATTCTTCCATGATCTCGTCGCCCTCGGCCAGAATGCCTTCGATGGCGTCGCAGGTCTTGCCGCGGGGGGCCTTGCCGATGATTTCGAACACCTGCTGCAGGCGTTCGATCTGACCTTCAGTCTGGTCCTTGTGCTTTTCAAAGGCCGCCTTCAGCTCGGGCGACTGGGCGGCGCGGGCCATCTTGGGCAGGGACTTCAGGATCTTGCGCTCAGCGTAATAGATGTCCTTGAGCGTGTCGTGGAACAGGGTGTCGAGGGTTTTCTCGGCCATGGATCGTCTCTCGCAATGGTGATGGGGCGCGGGGGCGCACCCCATCACAAGCGATCAGGCCGGCTTATGTTCCTGTGTCGGAATCCGGGCTTAGGCGGTCGTCGCCCGCTTCAGATCCGGCGGCGTGGCCTCGTCGGTCAGAAGGCGAATGGCCTCCTCGACCGTCACCACCGTCTGCTCCTGGGAGCCCAGGCGGCGGATGGCGACCTTGCCCTCTTCGGCCTCCTTGCGGCCGACGACGGCGATGACCGGGACCTTGCCGACCGAGTGTTCGCGGACCTTGTAGCCGACCTTCTCGTTACGCAGGTCGATCTCGGTGCGCAGGCCCGCCGCCTTGAACCGGTCCATGACCTCGCGGGCGTAGTCGTCGGCGTCCGAGGTGATGGTGGCGACCACCGCCTGGACCGGGGCCAGCCACAGGGGGAAGGCGCCGGCGTAGTTCTCGATCATGATGCCGATGAACCGCTCGAACGATCCCAGGATCGCCCGGTGCAGCATGACCGGCCGGTGCTTCTGGCCGTCCTCGGCGATATAGGTCGCATCCAGGCGTTCCGGCAGGACGTAGTCCAGCTGGATCGTGCCGCAGGTCCATTCGCGGCCGATGGCGTCCTTGACGATGAAGTCCAGCTTGGGCGCGTAGAAGGCGCCGTCGCCCGGGGTGACGACCGGCTCGGAGCCGGCGGCGCGGGCGGCCTCCAGCATCTGGGCCTCGGCCTTGTCCCAGAATTCGTCGGTGCCGGCGCGTTGCTCGGGCCGCGTGCCCAGGCTGATGTAGGCCGTCTCCATGCCCAGATCCGCATGGACGCTGCGGCACAGTTTGATGAACTCGGCCGTCTCCTCGACGATCTGGTCCTCGCGGCAGAAGATGTGGGCGTCGTCCTGGGTGAAGCCGCGCACCCGCATCAGGCCGTGCAGCGAGCCCGACGGCTCATAGCGGTGGCAGGCGCCGAACTCGGCCATGCGCAGCGGCAGTTCGCGATAGGAGCGCTGGCCCTGGTCGAAGATCTGGACGTGGCCGGGGCAGTTCATCGGCTTCAGGCTCAGGGTCTCGCCCTCGACCGTTTCGCAGACGAACATATTGGGCCGGTACTTGTCCCAGTGGCCTGAGGCCTCCCAGAATTTGCGGTCCAGAACCTGAGGGGTCTTGACCTCGACATAGCCGGCGGCGTCCAGGCGGCGGCGCATATAGGCCTCGAGCACCCGCCACAGCACCCAGCCCTTGGGATGCCAGAAGACCATGCCCCGGCCCTCTTCCTGCATGTGGAAGAGCTCCATGGCCTTGCCGACCTTGCGGTGGTCGCGCTTTTCGGCCTCTTCGAGCCGTTGCAGATAGGCGTCCAGGTCCTCCTTGGTCGCCCAGGCGGTGCCGTAGATGCGCTGCAGCTGTTCGCGCTTGGAGTCGCCGCGCCAATAGGCGCCGGCCAGCTTGGTCAATTTGAAGGCCTTGCCGACGTGGCGGGTCGAGGGGAAGTGCGGCCCGCGGCACAGGTCGATCCAGTCGCCCTGCTTGTACAGGGTGATGGTCTCGTTCTCGGGCAGGTCGCGGATCAGCTCGGCCTTGAACTTCTCGCCCCGCGCCTCGAAGAAGACGATGGCCTCGTCGCGGTCCCAGACCTCGCGCTCGAACTTGGCGTCGCGATCGACGATCCGGGCCATCTCCTTCTCGATGGCGGCGAAGTCGTCGGTCGAGAAGGGCTCTTCGCGGTAGAAGTCATAATAGAAGCCGTCCTCGATGGCCGGGCCGATGGTGACCTGGGCGCCGGGGAACAGGGTCTGGACCGCCTCGGCCAGGACGTGGGCCGTGTCGTGGCGGATGGTGTAGAGGGCCTCGGGATCGTCGCGCATGATCAGGCGGAAGTCGCCGCCCGTCTCCAGCACCCGGCCCATGTCGCGCTGCTCGCCGTTCAGCTCGGCCAGCACGGCCTTCTTTGCCAGGGACGGCGAGATCGAAGTCGCCACGTCCCGCGCCGTCGAACCGGCCGGATACTGACGCACCGCGCCGTCGGGGAATTTCAGATCGATCATGACTGTTCTTTTTCGTCGGTCTTCAGGGGCGGGACCGGGTCATAACCCGAACCGCCGAAGGGATGGCATTTACAGAGGCGACGCACGGTGAGCCATCCCCCCTTGAGCGGCCCGTGCCGGATCAGGGCGTCGCGCCCATAGTCCGAACAGGTCGGCAGGAACCGGCACTGCTGGCCGATCAGGGGAGACAGCGTCAACTTGTAGCCTCGATGGGCCGCGCGGACGCCGCGTTCATAGAGAGACATTTGTCCCTTCGCCGGGGGCTGGATGGGTTCGCCGCGCTTATCCCCTGTCACAGCAGGGGGATCAACCGGTCAGAGCCCGTCAGGCCGCGCCGGCGAGACGAGTTCGCCCCGCCAGGGCCTGATCGACCGCCTCAAGCGTCGCCTCGATCGCCACCAGGGTCGAGGCGTGACGGGCGGGATAGTCGGCGACCTGTTTCAGGACGCGGAGCCCTTCGAAACGGCCGTCGGGGCCTTCGCCGCCGGACTTCAGCATGGCGGTCATGGCGTCGCGGGCCTCCCTGATCTCATCCGCCGAGGCGCCGAGGACGGACTGGCCCAGCACGCCGGCGGCCGCCTGGCCCAGGGCGCAGGCCTTGACGTCCTGGGCGAAGTCCATGACCCGCCCCTGGTCGTCCAGGCTCACATCGACGATCGCGCGCGAGCCGCACAGTTTGGCGACCCGCTCGCCGGTCCCTTCCGGCGACGCCAGCCGACCCGCATGGGGCAGGTTCGCCGCCAGGGTCAGGATGCGCGCGCTGTAGAGGTCGTCGATCATGGCCGAAAGATAGGGGGCTCAAGGGGCGAGTGGAAGGCGTGAAACGTCCGCTAGACGCTCAGCGTCAGACCGCCGTCCGCCTCGACCACCAGGGTCGCGGTTCCATAGTCGGACAGCTGCGGATGGGGCGTCTCCAGCGGGTGGGACCAGGCCGCGGTCACCACCAGAACCTCCGCCCCGGCCGCCTCGCCGGCCGCAATACCGGCCGGGGCGTCCTCGAACACCAGACAGTCGGCGACGTCCACGCCCAGCCTCTGCGCCGCCAGCCGATAGCCGGCGGGATCGGGCTTGCCGCGTTCCACGTCCTCGGCCGTGATCAGGACGGCGGGCGGTTCGACCCCTGCGGCCTTGAGCCGGGCCTGGGCCAGGGGCGCCGTGGCCGAGGTGACCACGGCCCAGCGGTCGGGCGGCAGGCGTTTGACGAAGTCGATCGCGCCGGGAATGGGGGCGACGCCCTCGACATCCTCGATCTCGCCCCGTTCCACCCAGGCGACCTCGGCCGCCAGGTCGACGCCCGGCAGGTTCTGGCGGCGGATGGTGTCGGCGGTGCGCACCCCGTGGATCGTGGGGATGAAGGCGACCGGGTCGATCCCGTGCCGTTCGGCCCAGCGGGTCCAGACGCGCTCGGCCGCTGCGGTGGAGGTGATCAGGGTGCCGTCCATGTCGAACAGGAAGGCGCGATAGGCGCGGGGGGCGGACCCGGGGGAGACGGTCATGCCCCTATCCAGCACGGCGCCGGCCGGGCGGCAAGCCGACGTTCCTGCCGATCAGCCGCCTTTCAAGGAGGACCAGGTGCGGGCGGTTTCGCTGGTCGATGGGGCGGAGGCGACCTCCGGCTGGGGCGCGGCCGGCGTATTGCGCGCCGCCAGCCAAGCCAGGTTCTGATCGGCCAGCTCGGGGGGCAGTTCGCGGCGCAGGATCTGTTCGGCCTCGCCCATCTTGCCTTGCAGGCCCAGGGTCATGGCCAGGGTCTGGCGCACCTTGCTGGAGGCCGTCGGCTGGGCCGCAGCCCGTCGCAGCAGGGCCTCGGCGCCGGGGGCGTCGCCGTGGGTCAGGGCCGCCGTTGCGGCGTTGGTCAGGACGTCGGGATTGTCGGGCGACAGGACCAGGGCCTGGTTCCAGGCCGCGCGCGCGTCGTCGAACCGGCGCACCTGCTCATAGGCCACGCCCAGCAGCGAATAGGGCCGCCAGTCGCGGGGCGCCAGGTCGCGGGCCTTTTCCAGCGGGGCGATGCCGTAGAAGGCCTGGCCCCGGCCGATGTGGGCGCGGCCCAGCTCCAGCAGGGCGTCCAGATTGGCGGGCTGGAGGGCCAGCAGGGCCTCGGCCGTCTGGGCGGCCTGATCATAGCGGCCCAGTTCGCGCAGGGCCTGGGCCAGTTTGATCGCCGCCACGGGATCGGCCGGGTTCAGGTCGTGCTCGCCCGACCAGAAGACCGAACGCGCCAGGGCGTCCATCCGATCATAGGCGGCGCGGACCTCGGCCGAGGCGGGCGCGCGGGTCGCGCTCTGACCGCCGCTCTGGACGGCGTTCTGGGGCGCGCCCTGGCTCTGGACCGGGGCGGCCGCGACGGCGGGGGCCGCCGACAGGCTGAGAAGGGCGACGGTTGCGAGAAGGGCGGGCATGGGCGACATGGGGGGAGTCCTGACGGTTCCTCGGTCCGCCTCAGAATCGCCGGTTCGCGTCAACTCTTGGTTAAGAAGGTTCGCCATGCTCGCCTCCCATCCCCTGCTGGTCGCCGCGAACGCCGGAGAGCGGGCCGTTCCGATCCGCCTGTCGGCGCCGGGCGCGGTTCTGGACGGGGCGGCGAAGTCCTGGGGCGAACGGCACGGCTTCACCGGCAAGGCCGGGGAACTGCTGATCGTGCCGGAGGGCGAAGGGATCGGTCAGGTGCTCCTGGGCAGCGGCGCGGCCTTCGATCCGGCCCTGGCGCGCGGCCTGTCGGCGCGGCTGCCCGGCGGCTTGTACCGGCTGGAGGCCGAGCCCGAGACGGCGCGGGCGGCGGCCCTGGCCTTCCTCCTGGGGGCCTATGTCTTTGACCGCTACAAGGCCCGGCCGGAGCGGGCGCCGGTTCGGCTGGTCGCGCCCGAGGGGCTGGACCTGGATGAGACGACGCGGATCGTCGCCGCCTGCGCCCTGGCCCGCGAGATGGTCGACACCCCCGCCGCCGACATGGGGCCGCTGCAGATCGAGACCATCGCCCGCGAGATCGCCGAGAGCGCGGGGGCTGCCGTGACCGTGACCACCGGCGAGGCCCTGCTGGAGGCGAACTATCCGGCGGTCCACGCGGTCGGTCGTGCGGCCGCTCCGCACCGCGCTCCGCGGCTGATCGAGATCGGCTGGAAGCTGGACCGGACCGACCTGCCTCTGGTGGCCCTGGTCGGCAAGGGGGTGGTGTTCGACACCGGGGGGCTGGACCTGAAACCGGCCGCCGGAATGCGCAATATGAAGAAGGACATGGGCGGGGCCGCCCACGCCCTGGCCCTGGGGCGGCTGGTCATGCAGGCCGATCTGCCGGTGCGGCTGGCGGTCATCGTGGCGGCGGTGGAGAATGCGGTTTCGGGCGACGCCTTCCGGCCGGGCGACATACTGAACAGCCGAAAAGGGCTGACGATCGAGATCGGCAATACGGACGCGGAGGGGCGGCTGATCCTGGCCGACGCCCTGACGCGGGCGGGGGAGCATTCCCCCGACCTGACCCTGGACTTCGCCACCCTGACGGGGGCGGCGCGGATCGCCCTGGGGCCGGAGCTGCCGCCCCTCTATACGGATGACGAGGCCCTGGCCGCCGATCTGCTGGCCGCAGGGCGGGCGGTGGGCGACCCCCTGTGGCGCATGCCCCTGTGGCCCAGCTATCGCGCCGCCCTGGACACCGAGATCGCCGACATCAAGAACGACGCCTCGGCCTGGGCGCAAGCCGGGTCGGTCACGGCCGCCCTGTTCCTGCAAAGGTTCGCCCCCGCCAGCGGCGCCTGGGCCCATATGGACATCTTCGCCTGGAATCCCCGCGCCCGGCCCGGCTTCCCCGAAGGGGGAGAGGCCCAGGCCATAAGGGCCTGCTACGCCGTGCTGAAGGCGCGCTACGGCGGTTGAGGTCAGGCCGGGCTCAGCCCGAAGGTCCACGCCCCCTGAGGCGCATCGTCGGGCGAGCCGGGGCGTAGACTGGGGGAAACGACGGGGCGCAGACAAGAATTCCACAGGAAGGCGACGCCCATTAACGGCCGATTCGGCTTCCGGGGATAAGACTGCCGCTTCAGCCAATGCGAGCCCAGGTTTGACCGACCGCCTCGATCTTCTCCCGCCCGGCGATCGTCTCGCCCGCCCGGACCTGGCCGAACAGGCGCTGGAGGGCCTTGTGCGGGCGGCCGCCTATCGGGCGACCGAAGCCATGTCCTGTCGCGTAGCCGTCGCCGACGTCTGGTCGGACGGGGGCGAGCGGATCGACCAGCTTCTGCATGGCGAGATCTTCGACGTTCTGGATCGGGCGGACGGCCGGGCCTGGGGTCGGGCGCGCCGCGACGGCGTGGTCGGCTGGGTGGTTCTGGACAGTCTGTCAGCCGGCGCGGCCTTGCCGACGCGAAGGGTGGCCGCCGTCGATGCGGCCCTGCCGCTGAACGCCCTGGTGGTCGAGACGGCGGAGGGCGTTGCGGACGCCGACCTGGCGCCGATCGGAACCTTTGAGCGGGATCCTGTCTCCGTGGCCGAACGCCTGCTGGGCCGGCCGCATGAACTGGGCGCCCGGTCCTCGGTCTCGACCGACTGTTCGGGTCTGGTGCAGCAGGCCCTGCTGGCCTGCGGCCTGCCGGGGCCGCGCCGGTCCGACGCCCAGGCAGAGCTGGGCCGGGCCGTGTCGGCCGAGGCCCCGGCGCGCGGCGACCTGGTGATCTGGCTGGCGCCCGGCGGCGACCATGACTGGACCGGCCATTCGGCCCTGATGATCGACGCCGAACGGATCATCCACGCCACGGGCGGCAAGGGGGTTCTGATCGAACCCCTCGCCGAGGTCGAGGCCCGGCTGACCGCCGAAGGCTTTGCGACGGCGATCTTCCGCCGCCTCTGAGACCGGGCGGGACCGTCGGGGTTGTGACGCCCCTAAAAAGACTGTCCGATGTGTCCGATGTGTCCGATGTGTCCGATGTGTCCGATGTGTCCGATGTGTCCGATGTGTCCGATGTGTCCGATGTGTCCGATGTGTCCGATGTGTCCGGTTCAGGCTGCGGCGGGCGGTTTCATTTTTGAAATTCGGCATTGAATCTAGCGAGGGGAGGACGGTCGGCGTCCTCTCAGTCGGTTCGCCATGTCAAAGACCGGATCGCCAGCCTAGCCCCGGCCGCGCCCCGGTCGCGTCGAACCGCCGGCCTGTTTCGCAACCGATTGAATCGACGAGGGACTCCTTGCGAAACTAGGGGCGTTCGTCGCGGAAGGTCCGCAGGGCGCCCAGACGGGCGAAGGCCAGGGTCAGGGCCTTGCGTCGGGCCGGCGCCAGGGGGGTGGCCGGCGCCTCGCGCACCACCGCCCCGCCGAAGCCGTCGGCGACGATCAGCCCCGGCGCCTCGGGCAGAATGTCCTGGGGAAACTCGGGCGCCACGGCGAAATAGAAGGCGTCGCAGAAGGGGCCGTACGCCTGCCATTTGCGATCGACGCGATAGTCGTCGACGCCGGACTTCACCTCGCAGATGACGACGTCGCCGCGCGGCCCCAGGGCCATGACGTCGGCGCGTCGCCCATTGGGCAGGCCGACCTCCAGCAAGGGCGCATAGCCCAGGTCCAGCATCAGCCGCGCCGCCCCGCGCGTGACCGAAAGCGTGGTTTCCGGCCGGCTGAAGACCAGTTCGAGATGAAGGGCGGCGGCGGCCATGCCGACTTTATGTTCCGGCTATGTTCCGAACGCAAGCGGCAGATCATTCATGCCGCGCGCAGGGCGTCGCGGGCCTGGGACGGCAGTCGGGCGATGACCGACAGATAGGCGCTGGCGGTCGCATCCGGCTGACGGCGGCCCTGTTCCCAGCCCTTCAACGTCGCCAAGGGAATGCGATAGGCGGTCGCGAACGCCTGTTGCGACAGGCCCAGCCCCTCGCGGATCGCGCGCACGTTGGGAACGTCGATCGTGTGGAGGCCGGCCGGCTCGCCGGCGCCGCGCGCATGGTCGGCGGCCTCCTGCATCGCTGCGATCAGATCCTGTCCAAAGGTGCTCATTGCCTGTCTCCTTCTCTGTCCGCAGCGGCCTTGATGGCGCCGGCCAATGCGGACACCGTCCTTTTCTCATCCGACGTCAGATCGGTCGCCTGCGCCTTGGCGTAGGCCAGCAACAGGTACAGCGGGCAGTCGGGGCGATAATAGAAATAGATCACCCTGGCGCCGCCGCGCTTGCCGCTGCCCGATCGTCCCCAGCGCAGCTTGCGCACGCCGCCCGTGCCGGGGATCAGGTCGCCTGTTTCCGGATTGCGCGCCACGTAATCAATGAGCGCAGCCCGTTCCTCATCGCTCCATATCGTTCCGGCCGAGCGCACGAAGGCCTGCGTCTCGGCGACGGTGATCGGGCGCGTCTGCATCGACCGAGATATACGTCAATGACGCCCACACTTCAATCCGGCGGCGACACTGAATTGGGCCGAGAAGGACGGGGTGCGAGATTGCGCCCCGTCTTAGGCGATCTCCGCCTTACGCGATCTCTTCGACATGGCCGTCCAGGCCCATCAGGGCCAGTTCGACCTCCAGATGGGGGTGGCGCTGTTTGATGGCGTCGCGCAGGGCGTGAAGCTCCTGCGTATGGACCGCCAGTTCCTTTTCGGGAGTGTCCACCGTCTCGGCGCCCAGGATGACCTTGTAGGCGCCGCAGTCGCGGTGGTCGATCACCACGACCTTGTGGATGTGATGCAGGTCGATGGCGACGTCCAGATGGCTCCAGAAGGTCTGGCCCCAGCTGGGGAATTTGTCGGTCAGGGCGCCCAGGGAGGCGCCGGCCAGAACGACGTGGTCGTATTTGTCGTGCAGACCGTGGCCTTCCATATAGGCGACGGTGTCGTCGGTGAGGCGGTAGTCCATGCAGGTCAGCAGCAGGATTTCCGTATGGCCCCGCGCCCGGGCTACGCCCGGCGCCAGGGTGGACAGAAGGCTGACCCCGCCGGCCATGGCCAAGAGGCCGAAGGCGCCGCGGCGGGACAGGGACGGGGTGTGGGCGCAGCAGTCGGGCATGGCGATCGCTCCGGATTGATCAGGCGATCACGGGTATCGGCGTTCGTTCAGTGCGCATAGTTCGTACCCTTCCGGAGCCGGTTGACAACCTGTCGTTAACGATCGCGCATCGGGTCCGCCTCAACCGATCAGGCTTAACGGCCGGTGCTGACGACCCGGCTCATGTCCAGCCCCAGGGCCCTGGCGCGGGCCAGCAGGCGGGCGCGATCCGCCGCCGAGGCGTTCTGGTCACGATGCCAGATCCACCAGTCCGACTTGTTCGGGAGGGCCAGGATGGCCCAGTCGTAGTTCGGGTCGTGATCCCACACCCAGTAGTTCTGGCCCGCCAGGCCGCCGAAGCTGAGCAGGCCGGGCAGGGTGAAGCGGAACTTGGCGTTGGTCGTCGTATCGGTGATCCGGGCGTTGGCGCGCAGCACCTCATTGCGGCCGTCGGCGCGGCGGGTGCAGGTGACGACAATGCCGTAGCGGTCGGCCCGATTCTGGGGGGTGAAGTCGATCTGGGCCCGGCTGCAGTCCTTCTGGACGTCGTTGTGGCTGCGCTCGATCTCGAACCATCGGCCGTCGAACCGGTCCAGATCGACGGCGCGCGACTGGGCCAGGGCTGCGGACGGCGCAATGATGAGCGAGGCGGCGATTAGGGTGGCGCGAAGCATTGGGCGTTGTTCTCGTTGATCTCGCCTTGATACGCCCGACGGCGCGGCGCGGTTGCCCTCCACCCACAGCGACGCCTCAGCCGGGCGAAATCCGCAGCGAGGCGCCGGCCCGGGCCTGAAATCGAAAAATCCCGACACCTGTCGCAGTTCTGAGACAGGGGCGCTCCGCCATCTCGAACCTTGGTCTGCGGGGCAGGATGAAGTTCACGCCTCGTTAAGAGCGCCGATTGCCTCAGTAAATCGAAATAGAGATGCCAATATCGCATATGCTTAGGCCCAAAAGTATTTAGAAAGGCGAGACGAAATGTCTGACATCAGCGAGAAAATCGTCACCTGGAACGCGCAGCAGCGTGAAGTGGGTGAAGTGGTCTATAAGCGCGCAGGCAAACATCTCGAACAGGCCCTGCTGGACGCCTATCGCGTAATCGACCCGACGCTGGACGCCCTGCCTCGTGACGTGTGGGAGAACGAGAAGCGGAAGTTCGCCTTCATTTCGCGCGGCGACTTTCCGCCCGAATATTTCGAACAGCAGGCGGTGATTACCGAGAACATCTCGAGCAGCCTCGATTACGCGACCTATTTGAGCAAGACCTATGCGGCCTACGCCGCCGGTCTGGCCTCGGGGCTGATGAAGGAAAAGCCCTGGAACGAGAAGGCCGACCATGCCCTGATGCTCAGCCTGATGCGGTCGGTCTTTTCTGACGCCAGCGTCGTCATGTTCAACTATTTCCAGATCCTGAACGCCAAGGCCGACGAGGAGCGCGCCCTGGTCGAGGCGGAGCGGCGGCGCGTCGCCGAGGAGCAGGATGCGGTGGTCGCCGCCCTGGCCGACAGTCTGAACCGGCTGGCGCGCGGCGATCTGACGGCGGTGATCACCGCGCCGTTCAACGGGCGCTATCAGCAGATCAAGGACGATTTCAACGCGGCGATCGACAGTCTGCGCGAGGCCATGAGCGCGATTTCGACCTCCACCAGCGGGCTGCGGGCCGGCTCGGATGAGATCGCCTCGGCCTCGGACGACCTGTCGCGCCGCACCGAACAGCAGGCGGCCAGTCTGGAACAGACCGCCGCCGCCCTGGACCAGATCACCGCCACCGTGAAACGCAGCGCCGAGGGCGCCAGACAGGCCTCCGCCGCCGCCTCCGAAGCCACCGTCGGCGCCGCCCGCTCAGGCGAGGAGATGCAGGAGGCGGTCGCCGCCATGGGCGAGATCGAGGAAAGCTCCAAACAGATCACCAACATCATCGGGGTGATCGACGAAATCGCCTTCCAGACTAATCTTCTGGCCCTGAATGCAGGGGTGGAGGCGGCGCGCGCCGGGGACGCCGGGCGCGGCTTTGCGGTCGTCGCCCAGGAGGTCCGTGCCCTGGCCCAGCGCTCGGCCGAGGCGGCGCGCGAGATCAAGGCCCTGATCGCCAACAGCACGGCCCAGGTCGAGCGCGGCGTCAAACTGGTCGGAGAGACAGGCAAGGCCCTGGGGGGGATCGTCAAGCGGATCGCCGACATCGACGGGCTGGTGTCCGAAATCGCCCAGTCGTCGCAGGAACAGTCCACGGGGCTGAACGAGGTCAACACCGCCGTCAATCAGATGGACCAGGTCACCCAGCAGAACGCGGCCATGGTGGAGGAGACCACCGCCGCCGCCGCCAATCTGCGCAACGAGGCGGGCGAGCTGGAGCGGCTGGTGGCGCGGTTCCAGACCGGAGAGGCCGCCAACCGGCCTCAGCCGGCCCAGGCCGGCCGCCACGCCCCGGCCGACAATCCGGTCGGCAAGGCCCAAAGACGGCTCGCCGTCGCGGTCGGAGCCACCCAGGGCAATACTGCGCTCAAGGACTGGGAAGAGTTCTGACGGCGCCCCCGGCGCCTGATCGGCTCTAGGTTCAATCGACATTCTGCTGACTGCGGTCAGGCCGCTCTTTCCGCGTCAGAGGGCCTTGATGCGGCGACCGGGTTCATCACAGCGATCACGGCGGATTCACAACGGTCACGACGCCGTCTGAACGCGCCGTGTTCGCCGTGACCTCGTCGTGCCCCGTTGTGATGAACCCACCCTCAATCGGCGTTCCGCCGCCAGACGTTTTCCCTTCCGCTGACGCGGGAAGATTGGCCCTAGCCCGCCAGGGCGAGGCGGTTCCTGGCCCAGTCGGCGCGCGTCTGGCCCCACAGATGGACAGGCAGGTCGGCGAAGGGTTCGGGCAGGCGGGTGGGGCCGCGCGCCGTGGAGCCCAGCCGTTCGGCCAGCCGGATCGAGGCCGTATTGTCGAGGTCGATCGTGTGCACCACCTCGTCCCAGCCCAGGACGTCGAAGGCGTAGTCGATGGCTGCGGCGGCGGCTTCGAGCGCATAGCCCCGTCCCGTGGCGTCAGGGTGCAGGGACCAACCGACCTCCGGCCCCGGCCAGCCGTGGGGTCGCCACGGCCCGATCCGTCCGAGCCACCGGTCGGTGGTTTTCTCAAGCACCGAGAAGAAGCTTTCGCCGGTCAGGCTCCAGGCGCCGGCGACGGTCGCCATGATCCGCCAGGTTTCGGCCGGCGTCTTGGGGCCGCCGATGAAGCGCGTCGCATCGGGATCGGCCTGGAACTCGGCCCAACGCGGAAAATCCTCCATCCTCGGGGGACGCAGGGTCAACCGTTCGGTCTCGATGCGGATCTCGGTCACAGCAGATACTCCCGCTCCAGCTCATAGTGACTGCCGTCGTCGGTCAGGACGCTGGAATAGAGGCCGAAACGGTCGATGCGGATCGGCGGCGAATGCAGCAGATTGTGGCCCGCCATCCAGGCGCCGATCCGGTCCGGATTGGTCTGGGGCTTAAGATAGGCCAGGGTGACGTGGGGGCGATAGTCGCGCTTCTCCAGGACGATGTTCGCCCGCTCGCCCGCCTTCCTGCAGCGACCGGCCAGGACCGAGAGGGGTTCGTTGGGCGTCTCGACGCCGGCCCAAATCGTGTGGCTGCGATGGTTGTCGCCGAAGGCTCCGACCCCCTTCAGCACGATCTCGAAGGGGGCGCCGGCCACGCGGGCCAGTTCGGACGCCAGGTCGTCGGCCCGCCGCTCGTCGGTCTCGCCGTAGAAGGCCAGGGTGACGTGAAGCGCCTCCAGCGGCCGCCAGCGGGCGCCGGGCAGGCCGGACTGACGCCGCTGAAGCGTCTCGCCGACGTCCGGCGGCAGGGTCAGGGCGGTGAACAGGCGCAACATGCGACTGTTGGTAGCGGTCGGAACCGCCGCTTCCAAGTCCGGTTTTCCTTGCACTGGGAGCCTCGGCTTCCGATATTCAAGGCCTGTGACCGGGGAAGTCTCCCCGGCCTATCGGAGAAGGTTCGTCGCCATGAGCGATTTCAACAACGGCTACGCCCGTCCGCTTCCGCAGACGGCCGACATGTCGGTCGACGCCGGCCTGCGCAGCTTCATGCTGGGCGTCTACAACAAGCTGGCCCTGGGCCTCGTTGTCGCGGCGGCCCTGGCCTATGTCACCGGCAATGTGCCGGCGGTGCAGCAGCTGCTGTTCGGCGTGACGCCCGACGGCCGCGTCGGCCTGACGGTGCTGGGCATGGCGGTCCAGTTCTCGCCCCTGGTTCTGCTGTTCGGTTCGATGTTCTTCATGAAGAACCCGACGGCCAAGGGGGTGAACCTGCTGTACTGGGCCGTGGTGGCCTCGATCGGCGCGGGCCTGGGCATCCTGTTCCTGCGCTATACGGGCGCCTCGCTGGCCTCGACCTTCCTGGTCACGGCGGCGGCCTTCGGCGGTCTGAGCTTGGTGGGCTACACCACCAAGAAGGACCTGTCCGGCATGGGCACCTTCCTGATCATGGGCGTGATCGGGCTGATCATCGCCATGATCGTCAACATGTTCCTGCAATCCGGGACCTTCTATCTGATCATCTCGGGCCTGGGCGTGCTGATCTTCGCGGGCCTGATCGCCTATGACACCCAGCGTCTGAAGATGACCTACTACGCCCTGGGCGGCGACCAGAACGCCATGGGCGTGGCCACGGGCTTCGGCGCGCTCAGCCTGTTCATCAACTTCGTGAACCTGTTCCAGTTCCTGCTGGCCTTCATGGGCGGCAACCGGAACTGAGATCGGTCGCAAGACGGATGCGGAAAGGGCCCCTCGCGGGGCCCTTTCTTTTTGGTCAGTCCACCACCTGGAACTTCCGGCCGTCGAACACCCGCAGGGCCTGGGCCAGGTCGCGGCCGCGTTTCAGGATCTGGCCGCCCTCGCCGATGATCGCCCACTGGCCCTGGCGGGTCTGCAGGGCCGGGCGTTTTTCGATGCGGTAGAGGGGGGCGTCGCCCGAGCGGCGGAAGACGGCGAATTCGGCGAAATCCTTGTGGCCGACCATGGCGTAGTCGCGCCAGTCGCCCTGGGCCACCATCCGGCCGTAGACCCGCAGGATCAGGTCCAGCTCGCGCCGTTCGAAAAAGACCGGGCCGGCCTGTGGAGAGGGGGGCGGCGCCTCGTGCGGGGTCAGGCTCATGATCTGAACTTAGGCGCATCGGCGCGGGGCGCCAGAGGGGGTGGAAAAAGCGCGTCAGACACCAAATGGCCCCGTTTCGGTCCTTCGCCCGCCCGTTTGGGCGGTGAAATATCGATCATCGGCTCGTCGGAGTTCGGAAGCGTCCGGATCCTGAACAGCCCCCCCAGCCCCCCTGGATGTTTCCAATACGGGCTCCGGCGGCCGATGCTTCCTCCAAGCGAGCGCCCGCCCTGCCGATCCCCTCCCCCTCCCAGGCAAGGCGGGCGTTTCGCTGTCCGGAGCCCGGCCGGCGCCGCTCAGGCGGGCGTCTTCTGCCCGGCCGTCTTGTCCTCAGCCGTCTTCTCCCGGGGCGTCTTCTCCAATGTGATCGTTTGGGTGTCGCCGCCGCGCCGCACCTCCAGGGCGACGGAGCCGGCTGCGGCCTCAAGCGCCCGAGCCGCCGCGCGGATGTCCGCCGTCGCAACGCCGTCGATGGCGAGGACCAGGTCGCCGGCCAGCAGGCCGCCCTGGGCGGCGGGCGTGCCGGCCTCGACGGCCGAAACCTGAACCTCGCCCTCCATATCCCGCAGGGTGGCGCCATAGGCCAGGACGCGATCCGCGCCGACCTGGACCGGGGCCTCGACCGGCGGCTCGACGGCGAGGGCGGTCGTGGCCTCGCGCCCTCCGCGCAGATAGACGACGCTCAGGCTGGAGCCCGGCGCGGCGACGCCGACGGTGGCGTTGATGGAGCCGGCGTTGGCGACCGGTCGCCCCTGGAGGCGCAGGATGACGTCATCCTCGCGCAGGCCCGCGCGTTCGGCGGGCGAGCCGGGGGCCACATCGGCCACCACGGCGCCGCGCACGATGCCCAGCCGCATCCGGCGCGCCTGCTCGGGCGTCAGGGAGGCGAAGATGGCGCCGGTCTCGCCGCGCTTGACCTCGCCCTGGGTGCGCAGCTGGTCGGCGACATAGAGCATGATGCGGGTGGGCACGGCGAAGGCGATGCCGTCATTGCCCCCGCCCATGCCGCCCGACAGGATGGCGGTGTTGATGCCGATCAGCCGGCCCCGGCTGTCCAGCAGCGGCCCGCCCGAATTGCCCGAGTTCACGGCCGCATCGGTCTGGATATAGTCCTCCACCGCATCGCCCAGGCCCGATCGGTTCAGACCCGAGATCACCCCCATGGTCAGGGTCTGGTCCAGGCCCAGAGGGTAGCCCACGGCGAAGGCCAGGTCGCCGGTCCGCAGGGTGTCGGAATCCACCGTCTGCACCTGTTTCAGGTTCAGCGGCCGTCCGTCCGGCGTGATCCGCAGGACGGCGATGTCGGTGGCCTTGTCCGCCCCGACCAGGACGGCGTCGAACAGCCGGCCGTCGATCAGATCGACGGTGAATTTCCGCCCGTTCTCGACCACATGGTTGTTGGTGATCACCAGGCCCTGGGCCGCGTCGATGACGACGCCGGAGCCGGAGGCGTAGGGTTTGGGATCGTCCGCATCGGAACTGGGGCCGCGCGACTGGCCCAGGGTCGTCACCTTGACCACGGCCGGCAGCGAGCTTTCCAGACCTGCGGCGAAGCTGAAGACGCCGCGGCGCGCGTCATAGGGCAGGACGGTGGGCGCCGACTGGGCCAGGACGGGGCCGGCGGAGGCCAAAAGGGCGGTCGCGACAGTCAGGGAGGCGGCGGCCGAAAAGCGAAGCGTCATAGAATGTCCCTTGATCGAGCGGCGACCTTAGCCCGACTTGATCAACCTGACGATGGGCGCCGTCCCGATCGAAGGCCGCCGTGTCGGATCCGTGAAACAGGGCTTGCGCGGCGACCGTTCCCGCGTGACCATCGTCGGGCGAACACCGGGAGCCGCCGCATGAGCCAGACGACGATCGATCGCGCCCGTGGGGGTTCGACGCCGTTCGACCGTCTGTTCCGCGATCATCCGCGCGAGGTGGGCGAGACCTATTTCCAGCACATGGCGGCCTCGGCCGGTTTCGGATTCCGCCTGTTGCGGCTGGCGGGCGCCGCCTTCGCCCACGCCCTGGTTCCGGGCGTGCACAGGGCCACGGTCTCGACCGCCGTGCGCGGCCTGGCTCAGGAGATGGGCGGCCGGGCGGAGGAGGCGAAACAGAGCCGGATGCGCGACGCCGGGGTCTGGGACGTGGGGCTTTAGCGCGCCCCGACCCGCCCGGTCATGCAATTGCCGGGGTTTGTGCTATAGAGGCGGGCTAAACCGCATCCAGGATCGCCGCCTTGAGCATTACGCTCGATCTTTCCCGTGTCTCGAACGCGCCGGCCGTGAAGGCCCCCGTCAACCTGTCCGGTCTGACGCGCGCCGGCCTGCGCCAGGCGTTGATCGACGCGGGCGTCTGCCCGCCTGAAAAGGCCAAGATGCGCGCCAGCCAGGTATGGAGCTGGATCCACCACTACGGCGTCACCGACTTCGCGGCCATGAGCAATGTGGCCAAGGACATGCAGGCCAGACTGGCCGAGCATTTCACCTTGGCCCGTCCCGAGATCGTGGAACGCCAGGTGTCGAAGGACGGCACCCGCAAATGGCTGATCCGCACCGCCCCGGGCATAGAGATCGAGACCGTCTACATCCCCGACGTCGGCCGGGCCGGGGCGCTTTGCGTCTCGTCCCAGGTCGGCTGCACCCTGAACTGCACCTTCTGCCACACCGGCACCCAGAAGCTGGTCCGCAACCTGACCGCCGCCGAGATCGTGGCCCAGGTCCAGGTGGCCCGCGACGACCTGGAGGAATGGCCGTCGCCCAAGGAAGACCGCCGCCTGTCCAACATCGTCTTCATGGGCATGGGCGAGCCGCTCTACAATTTGGACAATGTCTCGGACGCGATCGACATCATCTCGGACAATGAGGGGATCGCCATTTCGCGGCGGCGGATCACCGTCTCGACCTCGGGCGTGGTGCCGATGATCCCCGAGCTGGGCGAGCGGACCGGGACCATGCTGGCCATCAGCCTGCACGCCACCAACGACCCGCTGCGCGACGTCCTGGTGCCGCTGAACAAGAAATATCCGCTGGACCAGCTGATGGCCGCCATCCGCGCCTATCCGGGCCTGGGCAACGCCAAGCGGGTGACGTTCGAATATGTCATGCTGAAGGGCGTCAACGACAGCCCGGATGAGGCGCGCGCCCTGGTCAAGCTGATCCAGGGCATACCGGCCAAGGTGAACCTGATCCCGTTCAACCCCTGGCCCGGCACGGACTACCAGTGCTCGGACTGGAAGACGATCGAGGCCTTCGCCGCCATCCTGAACCGCGCCGGCTACGCCAGCCCCATCCGCACCCCCCGCGGCCGCGACATCCTGGCCGCCTGCGGCCAGCTGAAGTCCGAAAGCGAGAAGCTGCGGGCGAGCGCAATCAGGAAGGCGGAGCAGGCGGCGGCGTGAGCGGCCTGTAACTACGCCTCCAAATGATCCATCCGGCCAGCCCGCCTGGGATCGCCAACAGTGGGGCGGCTAATTCCGTGCCCGGGGCAAGAAGCCGAAAGACGATTGCGCCCGCGATAACGCTTTCGATTGCGGCCGTAATCGAGAAGGCGCCTACGCTGGTTCGGCCTGAATTATGCAGAATCCACCAAGTTGGAATTCCGACGACGATCAGGCCAACAAGATAGACCGGGAAAGAGATTATGAAGCCGTAGAGGGCTGCGAGCAGCCCGAACAGAAGTCCCCCGCCCAGGGCGTTGCCCAAGCCAGTTTCGCCGGGCGAAACGATTATGCTGATCCACATTCCTATGGCCGACATTCCAGCTGTGGTGCTTGCGGCAAGGACGTTTGCAATGATGAGCGTCCCAAGCCGATCCGACATCGACTTGATCATATCTTAGCCACAACTCTGTTTAGAGGTCTCGGACCCATGCTTTCCGGCGTCCGCACATCCCAGGCCATACCCAGCCGTTCCAGCAATTGAATGAACCGGAACCCCCAGTCGCTCTGGCCCGGGTAGAGGCCGATCTTCGCCGAGCCGGGATAGGCGTGGTGGTTGTTGTGCCAGGCCTCGCCCATGGTGGGGATGGCGGCCCAGGGGACGTCATGGGCCTGGACGCCCGCCTCGCGCACCAGCCAGGTTTGCGGACCGCGACGGTGGGCCAGATGGCCGACGAACCAGTGGCCGATGACGCTGGCCGAGACCCGGGCGCAGACGCCCCAGACCACGAAACCCCAGCCGCCCATCAGCCACAGCGCCGCCGCGACAGGAAGCTGTTGCAGCATCCAGGTCCGTTCCAGGAACCGATAGAAGGGATCGCGGCCGATCCGGCCCAGCTCGAACTGGGGCGGCCGTTCCAGCACCAGCCGGCAGTGCATCTGCCACCAGGCGTCGACCGCCATCGGCCGCCGGTGCGCCAGATAGTCGTGACAGTCGGTCTGGCGCTGGGCCCAGTCGCGGATGTCGTGGGTGCGGATCATCCAGAAGGGGCCGCTCATGCCGACCAGGGTCCCGAACCAGGCCAAGACGCGCTCCAGCCACAGCGGGCAATCGAAGCTGCCGTGGATCAGCCGACGGTGAAATCCGACCGAATGGCCCAGCAGAAGCGTCGTCCCTGTCACGACGACGAAGACTGCGACAGCGGCGAGGCTGAAGGTCTTGGCGCCGAAGATCAGGGCGGCGGCCAACATGGCGCCGTTCCACAGCGAGTGACGCGGGTCCCAGACGACACGGCCTTCGATCGGGCTGCAGCCGGGCGTCTCGACGAGACTGTTCACGGCGCAGGGATCAGCGTGGTCCATGTCGGCCTCCCTTCGTAGGTAATTAGGCAATCACTTAAACATTGAAATGACCCGCTGGCAAGCGCTTAGCAAATCGCTTAAATACCGCCCATGCAACGCGTGTTCGAAGCCCTTTCCAGTCCCGTCCGCCGCAAGATCTTGGCCTATCTGGCCCACGCGGACCTGACCGCCGGGGAGATTGCGGCCAAGTTCGAGATCTCCAAGCCGGCGGTGTCCCAACACCTGTCGGTGCTCGAGGTCGCGGGTCTGGTGACCAGCGAGAAGAAGGGCCAGTACGTCCATTACAGCTTGGCGCCGGACCAGTTGACCAACACCCTGAACGGCTATGTCCAGGAGGTCTGCCCGGTCGCCAAGCCGTTGAAACGCGAGAGCGCGGCCCTGGCCAAGGCGCGCGCGAACAAGCCGGATGACGCAGGCCTGTAATCTTTCGTCACAAGGTGTTGCTTCGCCGCGCTTGCGGATTGGGGCGGCAATCGGGCAAGGCGTAGAGACATGGACCCCTCACTGACGAACGTCCTGTCGAGCGCCGAGGTGCAGGCTTTCGCCTCGGGCTTTCCGGTCATGGTCACGCACCTGATCGTGACCCTGCTGCTGCTGGCGGCGGGGGCGACGGTCTACGCCCTGCTGACGCCGTGGAAGGAGATCGCCCTGATCCGCGAGGGCAATCCGGCGGCGGCGGTGGCCTTCGCTGGAATTCTGGTGGGTCTGGCCATTCCGCTGGCGGTCTCCCTGTCGGTCTCGACCTCGGTGCGGGACGTGGCCATCTGGGGCGTGGCGACCCTGGTGCTGCAGTTGCTGGCCTTCCGGGTTGTGGACCTGATGCTGCACGGCCTGCCGCAGCGGATCAAGGACGGCGAGGTTGCGGCCTCGGTGGTCCTGGTCGGGGCCAAGCTGGCGACCGCCCTGATCCTGTCGGCCGCCCTGACCGGCTGAGCGGCGAACGGATCGCGTCATGCAATTCCCCCGCCTGCCGGACTGGGCCATCTACGGAGCGGTGGCGGGCGTGCTGCTGGCGGTGTCGCTGGGCCGGCGCGAAAACGCCGACGCCCCGCCCGCCCCGCCGCCGCCCGACGAGATCGAGGGCGCCCTGCTGGGCCCCATCACCCCCTTCGACACGGCCGTCACCCTGGACGCGCCCGACACGCCCTTTACGCCCCAGTCCGGCACCGCCTTCTCCATCGCCGGACGCGGCCGCTGGGTCACCGCCCGCCATGTGGTCGAGGGCTGTCGTCGGCCGGCCCTGGTGGTGGGGGGCGACCGCGCCGTGGCCGCCGACGTTCGGCTGGCGCCCCGGGCCGATGTGGCCCTGCTGATCACCGAAGGCGGGCCGCCCGCCCTGCCGGTCGCGGCCGAGGCCCCGCTGCGCAAGGGCCAGCGGGCCTTCCATCCCGGCTTTCCCCAGGGGCGGGCCGGAGAGGTGACGTCGCGCCTGCTCGGCCGCGAGACCCTGAAGGTGTTCGGTCGCGGCGCCCATGACGAGCCGGTCCTGGCCTGGGCCGAGGTCGGGCGGACCGACGGGTTGAACGGCACCCTGTCGGGCCTGTCGGGCGCGCCGGTGATGGACGGGCGGGGGCGGGTGCTGGGCGTCACCATCGCCGAGGCGCCGCGTCGGGGCCGGATCTATACGACGGCGCCTGAATCCTTCGCCCCCGCCGTTCGCGGCGAACAGAGGGCGGACGAGGCGGCCCTGGGCGAGCCGGTGACGATCGACAATTACGGCCGCGTCGCGGATGCGCTGCGGCGGGACCTGCGGGTGGCGCAGGTGGTGTGTCTGTCGATTTGAGGCCTTCGTCTCCTCCCCATGAAATGGGGAGGGGGACCGCGCGAAGCGTGATGGAGGGGTTGTCAACGCCGCACCGACCGTAGTGATGCGGAAAGAACCCCTCCGTCACGACGCGAAGAGCGTCGCGCCACCTCCCCGCAGAGCGGGGAGGAGACATGATGGCTGCGCCTATTTCAGCGAACCGCTGTTGAGGTTCAGTTCGCTCGCCTCGATGACCTCCAGGTTCGGGTGTTTGGCCCGCAGGGCGTCGAGGAACAGCGAACCGTCGCCGACGATCACCAGGCTGGCGCGATTGACCGGCAGGTGTTCGGCGAAGGCGGCCTGGACCTGTTCCGGCGTTACGGCGCGAACCCGGCCGGCGTAGTCGGCGAGGTCGCTCATGGGCAGATCATAGAGCGCCAGGTTGGCGACCAGGGCGCCCAGGCCGTCGACCGTCTCCAGCGACCGACCAAAGCCGCCGATCAGGGTGGCGCGGCGGGGCGCCAGGTCGGCCTGGGTCGGGGTCTCGGCGCCCAGTTTGGCGATCTCGGCCAGGATCAGATCGGCCACCTCGTCGGCGGTCTCGTTCTTGGTCTGGGTCGAGGCGGTGAACAGGCCCGCATCGGCGCGCGCGCCCAGGGAGGAGCCGGCGCCGTAGGACAGGCCGCGCTTGATGCGGATCTCCTGGTTCAGCCGCGACGAGAAGCCGCCGCCCAGCAGGGTGTTGCCTAGAGTGAGCGGGAAATAGTCGGCGTCGGTGCGCGACACGCCGCGAATGGCGGCGACCACGGCGGCCTGACCCGCGCCGGGCTGGTTCACCACGACGATGCGCGGGGCCAGGGCCTGACCGGCCGGGGCGGCGACGGGCGCGGCCGCCTGACCCGCCGGGCGCCAGTCGCCGAACGCCTGTTGCGCCAGGGCGCGGGCGGCGGCGGGCGTGATGTCGCCGGAGAAGACCAGGGTGGCGTCCGAGGGGCGATAGCGGGCGGCGTGGAAGGCCGCGACGTCCGCCGGGGTGATGGCGGGCACCGACTGGACCGTGCCCGAGCCCGGCGCCCCATAGGGGGCGTCGCCATAGACGACCCGGCCCACGGCCTGGCCGGCGATGGAGCCCGGCTGGCTGAGGGCGACGCGAAGATTGTCCAGGGTCTGAGCCTGCTGCCGCTCAAGCTCCTCGGCGGCGAAGGTCGGGTTCTTCACCAGATCGGCCATCAGGGCGACCGTCTGGGGGAAGGCGTTGGCCGGGGCGTTGGCGTAGACATTGGTGAAGTCCACCCCGGCGCCCGCGCCGATCGAGGCGCCCAGCTGTTCGATTTCGGTGGCGATCTCGGGCGCGGTCTTGGTCTTGGTCCCTTGGGTCAGAAGGGCGGCGGTCAGGGTGGCCACCCCGGCCTTGCCCGTCGGATCGTCGGACGACCCCGCGTCGAAGCTGAGGCGGGCCGAGACCAGGGGCACGCCGTCGGTCGGGGCCACCAGAACCCGCAGGCCGTTGTCCAGGCGGAAGTCAGCCACGGCGGGGGTCACGGGCGCCACCTCTGCGCCCGGCTGGGGCAGGGGCGTGCGTTCGGCCTCCGGCAGCAGGACGGCGGGGGTTCCGGCCGGCGCCAGATCTGCCACCTTCACGGGCGCGTCCACGTTCATCTTCTGAACCGAAGGCGGGTTCTGCTCGTCGGCCGGCAGATAGCGGATCGTCGACTGCCGCTGGGGCGTGAGATATTTGCGGGCCACCCGCTGGACGTCGGCGACCGTGACGGCCTGAATCTCGGCGATCTCGCGGTCGGCGGCGGCGGCGTCGCCGGTGTTGATCAGGGCGAAGCCCAGCGCCGAGGCGCGATCGTCCACTGTCTCGCGATTGCGCAGCGCGTCGGCGACGATCTCGTTCTTGGCCTCGGTCAGTTCGGCGGCGGTGACGGGGGCGTCGCGCAGCTTGGCGATCTCGGCGTTCAAGGCGGCGATCCCTTCGTCCGCCGTATGACCCTGGGCCATGATGGCCAGGGCGGTCAGATTGCCGGCCTGCTGGGCGAAGTCGGGGGTCGAGCCGATCTGGGCGGCGATCTGCTGGTCATAGACCAGCGAACGGTACAGGCGGCTGCTTTCGCCGGTGGACAATATGCCGTCCAGCACGGTCAGGGCGGCGCGGTCGGCGTCGGCGTATTTGACCGTCGGCCAGCCGATCACCACGGCCGGCAGGGGGACGTTGGGGGCGTAGTAGGTGACGTCGCGCGGACCGGTCGGCTCGGGCTCGGCCACATTGTTGGCCGGCAGCGGCGTGGTCGGGTTCTTCAGCGGAACGAAATACTGATCGATCCAGCGGTCCAGCTGGGCCTGGTCGAAGTTGCCGGCGACGATCAGATAGGCGTTGTCGGGCCGGTAGTAGGTGGCGTGGAAGCGCAGGACGTCGTCCAGGGACGAGGCGTTCAACTCCTCGATCGAACCGATGCCGGGACGGCGATAGGGGCTTTCCTGATACAGGGTCTCGGGCACAAACAGGCCGAACAGACGGCCATAGGGGTTGGCCAGGATGCGCTGGCGATATTCTTCCTTCACCACGTCGCGCTCGGCGACGAAGGTCGGTTCGTCCACGACCAGGGAGCCCATCCGCTCGGCCTCGGCGAACAGCATGCGCTGGAGGTGGTTGGCGGGGACAGTCTCGAAATAGGCGGTGGTGTCGTCGGCGGTGAAGGCGTTGTTGGAGCCGCCCACATCCTCGGTCAGCCGGTCGAAGGTCTCGGGCGGCAGGTTCTTGGTCGCCTTGAACATCAGATGTTCGAACAGGTGGGCGAAGCCGGAGCGGCCGGCCGGATCGTCCTTGGACCCGACCTTGTACCAGACCTGAACCGTCACGTTCGAGGTGTCGGCGTCGCGGGCGGTGTAGACCTCCAGCCCGTTCGGCAGGACGCGCTTGGTGAAGCCCAGGGGCGGGACGACCACGCCCTGCTGGGCCTGGGCCGTGACAGGCGCAGGCGCGAGTGCGGCGGCCGGCGCTGCGAAGGCGGGCGCGGCGAGGCCCAGCAGCAGGGCCGAGGCGGCGACGGTGGCGGTGAGGCGAAATTTCATGCGGGTCTCCAGGCCCGGAGCGCCGGGCGATGAGACCGTATCAGCCCTCGGCTGACATGCACCTTACCGAGCTGTAATTATCGTCGTTCAAACACCTCGACGCCGATCTCGCCGTCCGGCGTCAGCCAGGCGTGTTTCATTCCCTGGCTGTTGAAAGGGGCGGCGATGTTTCCGGCGGCGTCAAGGGCGATCAGGCCGCCGTCGCCGCCCATTTCGCCGATCTCGTCGATGACGGCCTGGGTCGCATCGGCCAGCGACTGACCGGCGGCGACACGCCAGGCGACCTGGGCGGCGGCGGCGACGCGGATGAAATATTCGCCCTGGCCGGTGCAGGAGGTCGCGGCGTGGCCGTCGGCCCAGGTTCCGGCGGCGGGGATGGGGGTGTCGCCGGCGCGGCCCGGCATCTTGCCGAAGACCCCGGCGGTCGAGGTGGCGGCGGCGAGACGGCCCTGGCTGTCCAGCACGCAAGCGCCGACCGTGCCGTGGCTCAGGGTTCCGGGCGGATGATTGTCCTCGCCCTGACCGGCGCCCGTATACCAGGCGGCCTCGTCGGCGATCGGCTCCAGCCCCTGATCCTGGGCGAACAGGGCCGCGCCCTCGCCCACCAGCATGACGTGGGGGGTGCGCTCCATCACCGCGCGGGCCGCGACGACAGGGTTGCGAAAGCCCTGGAGGGCGGCGACGGACCCGGCCCGTTTCGTCGATCCGTCCATCAGGCTGGCGTCCAGCTCATAGGCGCCGGCCAGATTGGGCGAGGCGCCCCTGCCGGCGACATAGAGGCCGGAATCCTCCAGCATGACGACGGCGGCTGTGGCGACGTCCAGGGCGCTTTCACCCGCGTCCAGACGCGGCCTCATGGCCTCGACCACCTGGCGCATGTGGGCGACCTCGGCGTCATAGTTGCGTTCGCGCCGGGCGCCGGCGCCGCCGTGGAGGATGAGGGCGGTCATGTCGTCTTCCTGAGCCTGTCTCTGTCGCCTCTTTCAATCGGGCGTGGCGCTCTTTAGCGTCGGGATGAAGGCCGCGCCATGTCGGTCGAACACAAGCGGGCCTCAAGTCGCGCTAAGCGCGGTAGGCCCAAGGGAGGAATGATGCGCGCTGTCCTGTCCAAGACCCCCGGCGGTCCCGAAACTCTCGTGGTCGAAGACGTGCTCGATCCGACGCCCAAGCCGGGCGAGCTGGTCATCGAGGTCAAGGCCGTGGGGATCAACTATCCCGATACGCTGATCATCGAGGACAAATACCAGTTCCGCCCCGAACGGCCCTTTTCGCCCGGCGCGGAGGTGGCGGGCGTGGTCGAGGCTGTGGGCGAGGGCGTCAAGGGCGTGGCCAAGGGCGACCGGGTCATCGCCGTGCCCGGCTGGGGCGGGCTGGTCGAACGCTTGGCGGTCCGGGCCGAGACGGTCATTCCCATGCCTGAGGCCATGAGCTTCGAGGAGGCGGCGGCCCTGATCATGACCTACGGCACCAGCTATTACGCCCTGAAGGACCGGGCGCAGCTGAAGCCGGGCGAGACCCTGCTGGTGCTGGGCGCCGCTGGCGGCGTCGGCGCCGCCGCCGTGGAGCTGGGCAAGGCCATGGGCGCCCGCGTGGTCGCCGCCGCCTCGACCAACGACAAGGTCGAGTTCGCCCTGGCGCTGGGGGCCGACAACGGCCTGATCTATCCGACGGGGCCAATGGACAAGGCGGCGCAGAAGGAGCTGTCGGGCGAGTTCAAGCTGGCGACCGGGCGGGACGGGGCCGACGTGGTCTATGACGCGGTCGGCGGCGACTACGCCGAGCCGGCGCTCAGGGCCATGGACTGGAACGGACGCTATCTGGTGGTCGGCTTCCCGGCGGGAATCCCGGCCCTGCCGCTGAACCTGACCCTGTTGAAGTCGGTGTCGGTGATCGGGGTCTTCTGGGGCGCGGCCGTGGCGCGCGATCCCAAGGGCCACGCCGCCAACATGGCCGAGCTGATGCAGATGTACGCCGAGGGCAAGATCAAGCCGCGCGTGTCGCAGACCTTCCCGCTGGAGAAGGCGGCGGCGGCGATCAAGGCCCTGGGCGACCGGCAGGCGCTGGGCAAGATCGTGGTGACGGTGGGGGATTAGATCAGACCCTCTCCCGCTTGCGGGAGAGGTGTCGCGGCGTCCGCGTAGCGGACCAGCGACGGAGAGGGGGGTTTCGCCGAAAGGAAGACTTCCCCCATCGTCAGGCGTGTCGCTTCGCGCCACGGCCTGACACTTCCCCCGCGAGCGGGGGAAGGTCGGTCATCCGCCCCTCAGCCGCTCCACCGCCTCTTCGGCCTGGTCGCGGTGGCGGCGTTTGATGTTGGCGCCCAGGGTGGCGATCAGGGCGGCGATGACCGCCGCGTCGTCGGTGTAGCCTATGCCGGCGAACAGGTCGGGAATGGCGTCCACCGGCATGACGAAATAGGCCAGGGCGGCGAAGATCATCCCCTTGGCCGGAAGCGGAGTCTGGGGATCGCGGGCGGCGTACCAGGCGGCCAGGGCCTGATCCGCAAAGGGGATGCGGGCCGCCGTGCGCTGGATCTTGGGCCAGAAGCCGCGCGTCACCCGCGCCTCATTGACCTTCACCACGGTGGGGACCAGGGCCTTTTTCGGGTCCAGGGCGTCTTCGGGCGAGACGGGTTTGGCTTTGGCGGTCATGGCCGCTAAATCCTCAAACGAAACTCAGGTTCATTACAACATAGGAAAGACCGAGATGAAACTCGACAGCAGCATCGCCGCCGTGGTCACGGGCGGGGCGTCCGGCCTCGGCGAAGGCACGGCCCGCGCCATCGCCGCCACGGGCGCCAAGGTGGCCCTGTTCGATCTGAACGCCGAAAGGGGCGAGGCCATTGCCGCCGAGATCGGCGGCGTCTTCTGCCAGGTGGACGTGACCGACGACGCCTCGGTGGCCGCCGCCTTCGAAAAGGCGCGCGCCGCCCACGGCCAGGAGCGGCTGACCGTCAACTGCGCGGGCATCGCCACCGGCATGAAGACCGTCTCGCGCAAGAAGGACACCGGCGAGATCAAGGCCCACGACATGGCCCAGTTCGAACGCACCGTGCGGGTCAATCTGTTCGGCACCTTCCGCGTCCTGTCGCAGTCGGCGGCGGGCATGGTGACCCTGGAGCCCATGGCGGACGGCGAGCGCGGCCTGATCGTCAACACCGCCTCGGTGGCGGCCCAGGACGGCCAGATCGGCCAGGCGGCCTATTCGGCCTCCAAGGGCGGGGTCTACGCCATGACCCTGCCGATCGCGCGCGACCTGGCCCAGGAAGGGGTGCGCTGCAACACCATCCTGCCCGGCATCATGTGGACGCCGATGATGGCCGGCATGGACCAGAAGATTCAGGACAGCCTGGCCGCCGCCATCCCCTTCCCCAGCCGCCTCGGCACTCCCGCCGACTACGCCTCCCTGGTGCTGGAGCTGGCGCGCAACGTCTATATCAACGGCGAGTGCATCCGTCTGGACGGGGCCATACGTTTGGCGCCGCGCTGACATTTTTAGCGCGCTATCGCTCGCCGCGCGGCGGCTCGCTGCTTGAGCGCGAAGCCCTCATGCGGCGAGCGTGGGGGCGTCCCGGCTTCGGCCGTTTAGGCGTGAATCCGGCTCAAGCAGCGCGAAGCGCGATAGCCGCAAAAAAGAGCTTGCGGTCCGCCGCAACCCTCCGCTATACGCCCCCTCCTCGACGGGGCGCACACTTAGCGCCTTACGGATTGCGGGCGTAGCTCAGTGGTAGAGCACAACCTTGCCAAGGTTGGGGTCGGGCGTTCGAATCGCCTCGCCCGCTCCATGTCGGGATGCAAAATCAGGGGCCTGTCGTTCTCGGCAGGCCCCGATTTTTTGCCTGAAACCCAACGATGTCTCAGAGCAGGGCGGCCGCCAGCGTCAGGGCGCCGAGGCCCAGAGACAAGGGTAGCCGCAGCCCCAGCCAGCCCTCGGGCGTCAGGCCCAAGGCCTTCAGCCGGAGATCGACCAGGACGCTGAGGGCGATGAAGCCGCCCAGCAGGCCCAGCGACAGTCGGAGATCGCTCTCGCCCGCCGCGAGGGGCCAGGCCGCAGCCAGGGCCAGCAGCGACGGAAGCACCGCCACGCCCCAGACCCAGGCGGGGGCCTTGCCGCGCGCGGCCGCCGCCAGTCCCCACCAGACCCCGCCCAGGAAGCTGAAGATCAGGGCGGCGTAACCAAAGGCCAGACCCAGGGCCAGGGGGCGCAATTCGGCCCCGCCGCCGACCAGCAGGGCGACCGCCGCCGCCTGGGGCAGCAGGCCCGAGAAGCCCAGCTGGCGGGCGAGGGAGGGAAGGCGGGCGGGGGCGTTCGTGTCCATCTCGATCCGGCGTCTGTGCGGGGAGGCAAATCCGATCCCCGGCGCCGGTTCGTATATCACGATCACCGCGCGCCGCGCCCTCCGGAAGCTCTCCTCCCCGATGATCCGACGTTCAGCCCGCCCCGCGCCCTGTTCTGAACCAAGCCGATGAGCCGGCTGGTCGTCTGGCACGACGGGGCCTGTCCCCTGTGCCGCCGCGAGATCGTCCTGATGCGACGGCTGGATCGCCGCGGCGTCATCGAATTCGTCGATGTGGCGGGCGACGGGGATGTCGCCTGCCCGCTGGATCGCGAAACCTTGCTGGCCCGGTTTCATGCACGCGAGGAGGGCTGGAGGCGGCCTATCGCCTGTTTCTGAAGGTGCGGCCCCGGCTTCAGGCCCTGGCGCGAAGGGCAGGTTGAGGCGTGGCGGTTCTGAGACTGGTGCTGGGCGATCAACTGTCGGACAGGCTAACCGCCCTGGAGGGGCTGGATCCGGCCGCCGACACGGTGCTGATGGCCGAGGTGCGCGACGAGGCGACCTATGTCCGCCATCACAAGCAGAAGATCGCCCTGGTCTTCGCCGCCATGCGGAACCACGCCGAACGGCTGAGGGCTCGGGGCGTGCGGGTGCGCTATGTGGCGATCGACGATCCGGACAACAGCGGCTCGATCACCGGCGAACTGGCGCGGGCCCTGGATGCGGGCGTCTATGACCGCGCCGTCCTGACCGAATGCGGGGAATGGCGCCTGGCCGAACATCTGGCGGCCTTCGCCGAAGGGGCGGGCCTGCCCGTGGAGATCCGCGAGGACCGGCGGTTCCTGTGCTCACACGACCGGTTCCGGCGCTGGGCCTCGGGCAAGTCGCAGCTGCGGATGGAGTTCTTCTATCGCGAGATGCGGCGCGCGACCGGTCTGCTGATGGACGGCGATCAGCCGGAGGGCGGGCGCTGGAACTATGACGCCGAGAACCGCAAGAAGGCGCCGCGCGGGGTTAGGCCACCCAAACGCCTGCGCATCACGCCCAACGCCATAGCCCAGGGGGCCATGGCGGACGTCGCCTGCCTGTTTCCCGATCATTTCGGCGCCCTGCACGACTTCGGCTGGCCGACGACGGCCGAGGAGGCCGAGACGGTGCTGGAGGATTTCCTGGCGAACATCCTGCCCGGCTTCGGCGACTGGCAGGACGCCATGGCGGAGGATCAGCCGTGGATGTGGCACGGGCTGATCTCGACGTCGTTGAACCTGGGCCTGCTTGATCCGGTGGACGTCTGCCGCCGGGCCGAGGCGGTCTATCGCGCCGGACGGGCGCCGTTGAACGCGGTCGAGGGCTTCATCCGCCAGATCCTGGGCTGGCGGGAGTTCGTGCGCGGAATCTACTGGCTGAAGGCGCCCGAATATCGGGCAAGGAACTTCCTGGACGCGGACCGGAATCTGCCCTGGTTCTACTGGTCGGGCGAAACCGACATGGCCTGCGTGGCCGATGTGGTGAAGACGACGCGGGAGAACGCCTACGCCCATCATATCCAGCGGCTGATGGTGACGGGCAATCTGGCCCTGCTGCTGGGCGTGCATCCGGATGTGGTCGATGACTGGTATATGGCCGTCTACGCCGACGCCTATGAGTGGGTGGAGATGCCCAATACACGGGGCATGGCTCTGTTCGCCGACGGCGGGATCGTGGGGTCGAAGCCCTATGCGGCGTCCGGCGCCTATATCGACCGGATGAGCGACTACTGCGGCGGCTGTCGCTATGATGTGAAGAGCAAGAGCGGCGACGCCGCCTGCCCGTTCAACCGGCTGTACTGGGGCTTTCTGGAGCGGAATCGGGGCCGGCTCAGGGACAATCCGCGCCTGGCCATGCCCTATCGGACCCTGGACGGTTTTGGGGAGGCGAGGCGGGCGGCCCTGGCGGCGGAAGCCGAGGCGTGTCGCACCCCGCTGGGCGCGACGCCCAGGGACTGAGGGGCAGCTTGGCGGGAACCTCGACGGGAGCTGCGGGATTTGCTTGGCTGTTTCCCCGTTCGAGCCAGAGAGGTCGCCTCCATGATCGCCCTTCGCCGCCCCGCCTCCCGTCTTCCTGTCCGTCTGCTGGCCGCCGCCGTCGCGGCCTCGGCCCTGTCGGCCTGCGCCTATAATGAGGCGCTCGGTCGCAACCAGCTGCTTCTGGTCGACAACGCCGCTCTGGCTCAGCAATCGAACGCCGCCTGGCGCGAGGCGATCAGCAAGCCGGGCGTCCAGACCTCGGGCGCCCAGGTCGATCGCATCCGTCGCGTCGGCAACCGTCTGGTCCAGGCGGCGGGCCTCGGCGACCGGACCTGGGACTATGCGGTCTTCAGCGAGAAGAGCCCGAACGCCTTCGTCCTGCCGTCCGGCCAGATCGGCGTGACCGACAGCCTGCTGGCCCTGGTCCAGAACGACGACCAGTTGGCGACCGTGATCGGCCATGAGATCGGCCATGTCGTCGCCAACCACGCCGCCGAGCGGGCGTCGAGCCAGGCGGCGACTTCCATCGGCCTGGCGGCCGTCGGCGGGGCGGCGGGGCGTTACGGCGACGCGGTCAACGCCTATGGCGGTCTGGCGGCCCAGTACGGTCTGTTGCTTCCCTATTCACGGCGCGACGAGCTGGAGGCCGACCGGCTGGGCGTGGACTATATGCAGGCCGCCGGTTTCCGCCCGTCCCAGGCCGTGGCCCTGTGGCGGCTGATGGCGGCCCAGCGTCAGGCCAGCATTCCGCAGTTCGCCTCGACCCACCCGTCGGACGCGACCCGGATCGACCTGCTGCAGCAATATATCGCCGGCAAGGGCTGGAGCTGATCAGACCTTGATGTCGAGATAGGTCCCCGGACGCATGATCCGGGGCGGCTGTCCGTCGGTCGATGGCGAGGGCGGCGTCGGCCGCGTCGGGCTTGCGGCGGGCGTCTGAGGCTGGATCGGAGCAGCCTGGATCGGATTGGTCTGGACCTGGTTCAGGGCCGCACGGAAGAAGGCGGCCTGGGCGTTGCGCGCCGACGAGGTCTCGCCGCCGGACGGCGGAAGGGTCTGGGGCAAACCTGGACGAATCGCGCTCATAGCCAACCGTTAACGCATCGCGGGGCGACAATCGTTAACAAGATCTCAGGAAAGAAGGTTAATCCCGGCTTAACGGCTGCTTTTTGAAGGCGGAGCGCGGGCCGGCGCCTGCATGGAGGCGACCAGCCGCTCGATGTCGGCGTCGTTCAGCAGGGGGCCGGACTGTTTGGCGGTGATCCGGCCCATGGCGTCCACGGCGAAGGTCTCCGGCACGCCGGATATGCCCAGGTCCAGCCCGGCCCGACCTTCGCGATCGACCAGGACCATGGAATAGGGATCGCCCAGCTCGTCCAGGAAGGCGCGGGTGGCGACCGGCTCGTCCTTATAGGCCACGCCGACGACGGCGATCCCGCGCGCCTTGAGGGCCAGAAGCTTGGGGTGTTCGATCCGGCAGGGGGCGCACCAGGAGGCGAAGACATTGACCAGCATGGGCCGTCCCACCCCGGCGGTCTTCAGGTCCAGATTGCCCGGCCCGGCCGTGTCGCCCTCCAGCATGGGCAGGACGGTCTCGGGGATGGGCTGGCCGACCATGGCGTCGGGCTTGAAGGCCGGGTCGCGCTTCAGCGACCAGCCGGCGAACAGGGCGAACAGGGCGACCGCCACGACGAGCGGCAGCAGGGCCAGCCAGCGGTTCATTTTAAGGGCCCTATCGCGCTTTGCGCTGCTTGAGGACGCAGGGAGACAGCCGCGTCTGATGTCGCGCTCTGGTCTTTTTCCAGACGCTCGAGTTCCCGCTTCCATTTGCGCGAGGCGATCACGGCGCGGACCGTCAGGGCGGCCAGGACCAGGGCGCTGACGCCCCAGGCAGGCCAGACGAAGGCGGCGTAGGGCGCCATGTCGAGGTCGAGCATCTTAGGCCTCCAGCGCCTTTCGCGCGCGCAGGGACAGGACGCGGCGGCGGCGGATTTCGGTGCGGATCGCCGTCAGCCACAGGGCCGCGAACGACACCCCATAGGCCGCCAGCATGGTCAGGAAGGCGGGCAGATAGACCGGGTCTAGGCCCGAGGCGCCCGGCGTCAGGAAGCTGGCCGGCTGATGCAGGGTGTTCCACCAGTCGACCGAGAATTTGACGATCGGCAAGTTGATCAGCCCGACCAGGCCCAGGACGGCGGCGGCGCGGGCGCCCTTCTGCTCGTCGTCGATCGAGGCCCGAAGCGCCATATAGCCGAGGTAGAAGAGAAACAGCACCAGGACGCTGGTCAGGCGCGCGTCCCAGACCCACCAGGTTCCCCACATGGGCTGGCCCCACAGCGAGCCGGTGAACAGGGCCAGGGCCGTGAAGGCGGCGCCGGGCAGGGCGGCGGCCCGGGCGGCGGCGTCGGCCAAGGCGTGGCGGAAGACCAGGGCGAAGAAGCTGGAGACCCCGAGCGCCGCATAGGCCCCCAGGCCCAGGCTGGCGGCGGGCACATGGACGAACATGATCCGCACCGTGTCGCCCTGCTGATAGTCGGCGGGGACGGTGAAGCTGAGCCAGGTTCCGACCGCCAGCAGGACGGCGGCGGCCGTCCACAGCACCGGCGTCAGCGGGCCGGTGAAGCGCATGAACCGCTGCGGATTGGACAGGCCGAACATGGTGTCAGCGATTACGCGGCGGGACGGCGGCGGGCAAGCGGCGTGTCACGGCGTCCCCTAGCCTTGGGCGTTCCTGACCGCCGCCGCCCCGGCGAAGGCGGCGACGACCCCGGCGAACAGGACGTAGGCGGTAAGGAAGGCCAGGGCCGGGGCCGGCGACTGGCCGGACGCCGCCCGCTCCAGCGCCCCGGCCCCGAAGACGACGGGCGGGATGAACAGGGGCAGGACCACGACGGCGATCAGCAGGCCGCCCCGCCTGGCGCCCAGGGCCAGGGCGGCGCCCAGGGCGCCGGTCAAGGCGAAGCCCGCCCCGCCGATCAGGGCCGACAGGGCGGCCAGGGGCGCCAGCGAAACCGGCAGGCCCAGGGCCAGGGCGGCGACCGGCGCGGTCAGAGCCAGGGGCAGGCCGACGGCGACCCACTGGGCCAGGGCCTTGATCAGGACCACCGATTCCAGCGGCAGATGGCCGATGGCCAAAAGGTCCAGCGCCCCGTCCTCCAGATCCCGCTCGAACAGCCGCTCCAAAGACAGAAGCGAGGCGAGCGCCAGGGCCAGCCAGGCGATCCCGCCGGCCACCGGCGAAAGCGTGCGCGGATCGCCCCCCGCCGCCAACGGCAGGACGGCGGTCAGACAGACGAAGAAGCCGCAGGCCAGAAGCGGGCCGCCCCCGCCGCTCCAGGCCAGGTCCAGCTCCCGCTCCAGCAAGACGCGCGTCGCGCCCCGCAGGCCGGGCGGGCGGGGTTCGGAGTCAGGCCTCATTCGCCTGCTCCGACGTTGACACGGCGGGACGAGATCCCGATATTCCGCCTCGGAGGCTTTGTGACCGGAAACGGGAGCATTGCCTTTTTCAATTTCGCGGCCCGCCGGCGGGTCGCAGGTCTTTGATGACCTTAAACCCGGATTGCCATTCCCCGCTCGTGAGACGCCGGGCGAACCTGAGGTTCAACACCTCTTCGGAAAGGGGCGCCAGTTCAGCGCGGGCGGGCGCGTTCATGCCTCCCAGCCTTACGCCCCAACTGACCACATACGCCACAATGTCCGCCAACTGGACCAGGGTGGTCATATCGCTGTGGACGAAGAAGGGTTCGGGGATGATCAGGCGCGCGCGGGTCCGCCCATTCGCGGTGCGCACGAAATAGTTCGAGACCTGTCCCAGCAGGATGTGACAGGCGCTCCGGTCGATCTCGTCAAACACCAGATAGCCCATCGGCTCATCTTCCAGACCGTTCAGGAAGTAGAAGACGCGCTCAAACAAATAGGCGTAATCCTTCCGCAAGGCGCCTGCATCCTCCGGCCGGGGCGCGGCGCGGGGAACGATGGTGGCGAAGACCTGGGCGTTCTGGCGGCGCGCGAGCTGCAAAGCGAACCGGCAATAGGCGATCTTGGCCTGGCCCAATGCGGTTAGTCGTTCGCGCGTCGGATTTGCGCCGTCTTTCAGGGCTTCGTGCGCCAGCCGCGTGCGGGCTGCCGGGTCGAAAGGGGGCATCTGGCCCGCCAGACGATAGGTTTTGGCGTTGAGCAGCTTCTGAGCCTTGGCCTCTCGACCGTAGGCCTCAAACAGTCTCATGCCGAAGAAGTGGGCCTGGGCGTCGGACAGCTGGCGGATCAAGGGCCATATGCGCCGGTCTTCGACGCCGAAGGCGGCGAGAACCTCATAAGGCGAGGCTCTCTGATCCTGACCGGATTCGTCGATGAAGAAGGACCAGCTCACGCCAGACCTCCCAGGTCCAGGGTGCGGGCCGGGATCGGCAGGGGGTCGTGGACGGCGGCGAGGATCAGGCCGTCGGCGTCGAGATGACGGCGCATCTGGTCGGCGAAGACGGCGCGCCAGCGGGCGTCCAGCGGGGCCATGGGCTCGTCCAGCAGCCACAGGGCGCGCGGCGATCCGACCAGCCGGCCCATGGCCAGACGACGGCGCTGGCCGGCGGACAGGCGCCGAACCTCAAGGTCCAGCAGGGGCTCAAGGCCGAACGCCTCGACGGCGTGATCGAAGCCGGTCTGGGTGTGGCCCAGCCAGTCGCATTGGAAGCCCAGTTCCCGGCGCGCCGTGCGCCCGGTCTTCAGTCCGTCCTGGTGGCCGAGGAAATGCACTTCGCGCCCGCGCGCCAGATGGTCGTCCAGCCGATTGCCGTCGCCGTCGTGAAAGGCGATCTCGCCCGCGTCGGGGCGCAGCAGGCCGGCGACGGTCCGCAGCAGACTGGTCTTGCCCGCCCCGTTGGCGCCGGTCAGCGCCACGGCCTCTCCGGCGCGCAGATCAAGGCTCAGGCCCGAGAACAGGCGACGCTCGCCGCGTGAGACGGTCAGGCCGGAGAGGGTGAGGGCGTGGATCATGGCGCCGAACTTCTCCCTCCCCCGGCGGGGGACGGTGGTCGTGGAGCGACCGGCTGGGGGCGGCCCGCCAAGGATGCCAAGCGTTTGCAGGGCGATGTGTCGCCTGGCCCTCCCCACCCGGCCTCGCGTCGCTCGTCCACCCTCCCCCGGCGGGGGAGGGAGAGCCAGGTCGCTGTTTTGAGAACCTTTCTCAATGTCCACGTCGGGGGTGTGGACACATGGACGGTGCGATCCAGCGGGTCTATAGGCACGCTTGCCGCAGCAGGCTTTCGCCGCGCGCGCAGGGGCCCTGTGAGCCGCTGCGTCTGCCGCGCGAAGGCGCAACCGGATTGTCGGGCGGCGCTGACCAGAGGAAAACTCTCCATGCCGTCGATCGACAGCTTCAACACCCGCCAGGACCTTTCCGTCGGGCGCAAGAAATACGCCTATTACAGCCTTCCGGCCGCCGAGGAAGCGGGTCTGGCCGGGATTTCCCGCCTGCCGCGCTCGATGAAGGTGCTGCTGGAGAACCTGCTGCGCAACGAGGACGGCGTCTCGGTGACGCAGGACGACCTGAAGGCCGTCGCCGCCTGGGTCGAGAACAAGGGCTCGGTCGAGCACGAGATCGCCTTCCGCCCCGCCCGCGTCCTGATGCAGGACTTCACGGGCGTGCCCGCCGTGGTCGATCTGGCCGCCATGCGCGACGCCATGAGCGCCCTGGGCGCCGACGCCGCCAAGATCAACCCGCTGGTGCCGGTCGATCTGGTCATCGACCACTCGGTCATGGTCGACCACTTCGGCACGCCCAAGGCCTTCGGCCAGAACGTCGAGCGCGAATATGAGCGCAACATCGAGCGCTACAACTTCCTGCGCTGGGGTTCGTCGGCCTTCAACAACTTCCGCGTCGTGCCCCCCGGCACCGGCATCTGCCACCAGGTGAACCTGGAGAACCTGGCCCAGACCGTCTGGACCCTGGAAGAGGGCAAGAAGACCGTCGCCTATCCCGACACCGTCGTCGGCACCGACAGCCACACCACCATGATCAACGGCCTGGCCGTTCTGGGCTGGGGCGTCGGCGGCATCGAGGCCGAGGCGGCCATGCTGGGCCAGCCGATCCCGATGCTGATCCCGGAAGTCATCGGCTTCAAACTGACCGGCCGTCTGCCGGAAGGCACGACCGCCACCGACCTGGTGCTGACCGTCACCCAGATGCTGCGCAAGAAGGGCGTGGTCGGCAAGTTCGTCGAATTCTTCGGCGACGCCCTGCCGAACATGACGATCGAAGACCAGGCGACCATCGCCAACATGGCCCCGGAATACGGCGCCACCTGCGGCTTCTTCCCCGTCTCGGCCGCCACCATCGGCTATCTGACCGCCACGGGCCGCGACAAGACGCGCGTCGCCCTGGTCGAAGCCTACGCCAAGGCCCAGGGCCTGTGGATCGACGAGACCTCGGAAGACCCGGTCTTCACCGACGTGCTGGAGCTGGACCTGGCCACGGTCGTGCCGTCGCTGGCCGGCCCCAAGCGTCCCCAGGACCGCGTCGAACTGACCGCGGCCGCCCCGGCCTTCGAGACCGCCCTGACCGAGGTCTTCAACCGTCCCGCCGACGCCCCGCGCGCGGCCGTCGAGGGTGAAGGCTTCACCGTCGGCGACGGCGATGTGGTCATCGCCGCCATCACCTCCTGCACCAACACCTCCAACCCCTCGGTCCTGATCGCCGCCGGCCTGGTGGCGCGCAAGGCCAACGCCCTGGGTCTGAAGGCCAAGCCCTGGGTCAAGACTTCGCTGGCCCCCGGCTCGCAGGTCGTCACCGACTATCTGACCGACGCCGGCCTGCAAAAGGATCTGGACGCCCTGGGCTTCAACCTGGTCGGCTACGGCTGCACCACCTGCATCGGCAACTCGGGCCCGCTGGACCCGGCGATCTCCAAGGCGATCAACGACAACGCCCTGGTCGCCACCTCGGTCCTGTCGGGCAACCGCAACTTCGAAGGCCGGGTGAACCCCGACGTCCAGGCCAACTATCTGGCCTCGCCGCCTCTGGTCGTGGCCTACGCCATCGCCGGCTCGATGCGGATCGACATCACCAAGGATCCGATCGGTCAGGACAAGAACGGCAATGACGTCTTCCTGAAGGACATCTGGCCCACCACCCAGGAAATCGCCGACATTCAGCGCAAGTCGGTCACCCCGGCCATGTTCGCCAAACGCTACAAGGACGTGTTCAAGGGCGACAAGCACTGGCAGGCGATCAAGGTCGCCGGCGGCCAGACCTATGAGTGGGACGACGCCTCCACCTATGTGGCCAACCCGCCCTATTTCGACGGCCTGTCGATGGAGCTGACCCCGGTGCAGGACGTGGTCGAAGCCCGCGTCCTGGCCATCTTCGGCGACTCGATCACCACCGACCACATCTCCCCGGCCGGTTCGATCAAGAAGACCTCGCCAGCCGGCGTCTATCTGACGAACCACGGCGTCGAGGCGGCCGAGTTCAACAGCTACGGCGCCCGCCGCGGCAACCACGAAGTCATGATGCGCGGCACCTTCGCCAATATCCGCATCAAGAACCGGATCACGCCCGAGATCGAGGGCGGCGTGACGAAGCACTTCCCGTCGGGCGACACCATGTCGATCTATGACGCCGCCATGCGGTATCAGTCGGAAGGCCGGCCCTTGGTCGTCTTCGCCGGCAAGGAGTACGGCACCGGCTCGTCGCGCGACTGGGCGGCCAAGGGCACCCGCCTCTTGGGCGTTCGCGCCGTCATCGCCGAAAGCTTCGAACGCATCCACCGCTCCAACCTGGTCGGCATGGGCGTGGTGCCGCTGCAGTTCAAACAGGACGGCTGGCAGAAGCTGGGCCTGACCGGCGAGGAGATCGTCACCATCCGCGGCCTGTCCGACGCCAATGTCGGCAAGCTGCGCCCGCGTCAGGACCTGTGGGTCGAGCTGTTCCGCCCGTCGGACGGCAAGATGGCCCGCTTCCCGGTCCGCTGCCGCATCGATAACCAGACCGAGATGGACTATCTGCTGGCCGGCGGCGTCATGCCCTACGTCCTGCGCAACCTCGCGCGCGGCCCGGAAACCGAGGCGCCGATCGCGGCCGAATAGGCAGCGGTTCGCCGAGATACAAAGAGGGCCGGCGGAGCGATCCGCCGGCCCTTTTCGTTTGGAGCATCACTGGCCTGTTCGTCATTTGACGACTATATAGAAGTCATACGACGAACGGACCTCTATCATGACCGCACTCGACCTCTACGCCCGACCCGACGCCCTGCCGGCCAGCGACGCCGCGCGGATCGGCCGGCTTCTGGGTCTCGGCGACGCCGAGCCGCTGGACGATGTCGGGCTCGCCGATCAGGTGTCGCGTGGACTGAAGCCGACCTCCGCCGCCGCCCTGGGCCAGGTGATCGGCATGCCGCACGTCGTCGGCAGGCTGATCCCGGAGGCGACGTTGCGCCGGGCGCGGACGAACCGGAAGCCGCTGTCGCGCGAGATGAGCGAGCGACTTTACGAGGTCGGGCGGGTCGTCGACGCCGTCAGCCGCGCCTACCATGGAGACACCTCGGCCATCGTCCGCTTTCTGAACAGCCCGCATCAGCTGCTGGGCGGACGCACCCCCCTGGCGATGGCCCAGTCCAGCTCGGCCGGCGCAGACGCCGTCATCAATCTGATTCGTCGCGCCGACGCCGGTTTCGCCGTCTAGTCATGGTTCGCGTTCTGAGCGACGCGCTGAAGGCTTATCGCATCGGAGATCCGCGCGGAGAGCATCCCATCTGGAGCGACGGCGGCGCGCGTCTGGCGTCGGGGCGATGGCATGAGGCGGGCCAGCGGGTGATCTACGCCGCTGAACACTATTCTACAGCCATGCTGGAGAAACTGGTCCACTTCGGCGGAGAACTGCCCAACGGTCAGCACTATGTTGAAATCAGCGTGCCTGCGGGCCTGTCCTATGAGGTGGTCAATCCCGATCTCGTTCCCGGCTGGGCCGAGCCGGGCGGGGCGGCGGCGCGCGCCTTCGGCCGCGACTGGTTCATGCAGGGTCGTTCGGCCGTTTTGATCGTTCCGTCTGTCGTCGCCCGCATGGAGCGCAACTTCGTCTTCAACGCCGCCCACCCTGATTTCGGACGGATCGCGGTCGGACTCGAAGTCCCCGTCTGGTGGGACCGCCGGCTGTTCAGCTGACGCCCTCAATCCAGCTTCAGCGCCTCGGCCAGCAGCCGGGCCTCGGCCGCGCGGCTGGAGCCGGAGCGCCAGGCGACGACGATTTCGCGGTGGGGCGGGACGCCGTCGGCCTGGTTCTCGAAGGGGCGGATGACGACGGACGGGGTGTCGGCCAGGCCGGCTTGGACCGCCATCCTGGGCAGGAAGGAGACGCCGAGCCCTGAGCCGACCATCTGGATCAGGGTGTGCAGGCTGGTGGCGGCGAAGACGTCGTCGCCGCGCGGCGCCTCTATGTCCAGGGCCGCCAGGGCGTGGTCGCGCAGGCAATGGCCGTCCTCCAGCAGGATCAGGTCCTGGGATTTCAGCGAACCGGGACGGATCGGGCCGGGGGCCGCCAGGGCGTGGTCGGCCGGGGCGGCGGCCAGGATCTCGTCGTCGCCGATCCGGGCGTGTTCGATCCCCGGCGCCTCATAGGGCAGGGCGATGACGGCGGCGTCGATCTGACCCGCCTTGAGCGCGGCGATCAGACGCGGCGTCAGATCCTCGCGGATGAAGAGCTTCAGGTTCGGATAGGCCGTCTTCAGCGACGGTAATTTGGCGGGCAGCAGGAAGGGGGCGACGGTCGGGATGACGCCCAGCCGGAACCGCCCCGACAGCGGACGGCCGGCGTTCTGGGCCGCCTCGACCAGATCTTCGGTCCGGGCCAGGACGTCCTCGGCCCGGCGCACGGCCTCGGCGCCGACGGCGGTCATGATGACGGCGCCGCGCGCCCGCTCGACGACGGGGGCGCCCAAAATCCGCTCCAGTTCCTGCACCCCGGCGCTGAGGGCGGGCTGGCTGACGTGGGCGGCCTCGGCGGCGCGGGAGAAGCTGCCGTGTTCGGCCAGAAGCTTCAGATACTGGAGTTGACGCAGGGTAGGGAGCATGGCGCGATACATAGGCTCGGCCTATGCAAAATACAAAGACAATCGATTGGAGTTATTCTCGGCCGCGTGTCCAATATCCCTCACATCACAGGGGCCATTGAGGCGCGCCGCTTGGCGCCGTCTCGAAGCAGAAGGACACGCCGCATGACCACCGAAGCCAAATGCCCCTTTTCGGGCCGCACGACGGAGTCCGTCGCGGGCGGCGGCGTCCAAAACCGCGACTGGTGGCCGGGACAGCTGCGCGTGGACCTGCTGAACCAGCATTCTTCGCGCTCCAATCCCCTAGGCGAGACGTTCAACTATCGCGAGGCCTTCGCCAAGCTGGACTATGAGGCGCTGAAGGCCGACCTGCGCGCCCTGATGACGGATTCTCAGGACTGGTGGCCGGCGGATTTCGGCCATTACGGGCCGCAGTTCATCCGCATGGCCTGGCACAGCGCCGGCACCTATCGCGTCGGCGACGGCCGGGGCGGCGGCGGGCGCGGCCAGCAGAGGTTCGCCCCGCTGAACTCCTGGCCGGACAACGTCAATATCGACAAGTCGCGCCGTCTGCTGTGGCCGATCAAGCAGAAGTACGGCCAGGCGATTTCCTGGGCCGACCTGTTCATCCTGACCGGCAATGTGGCCCTTGAGACCATGGGCTTTCGCACCTTCGGCTTCTCCGGCGGGCGCGAGGACACCTGGGAGCCGGACCAGGACGTCTACTGGGGTCGCGAGACCACCTGGCTGGGCGGCGACGAACGCTATGTCCGCGGCTCGCACGGGGTGGACAAGCCGGCCGACGAAGCGGTTCTGGTCGCCGACGACACGGCCGACGGGGTCCAGCATACGCGCGATCTGGAGAACCCGCTGGCGGCGGTCCAGATGGGGCTGATCTACGTCAATCCGGAAGGACCGGACGGCAATCCAGATCCGGTGGCCGCCGCGCGCGACATCCGCGACACCTTCGCCCGAATGGCGATGAACGACGAGGAGACGGTGGCCCTGATCGCCGGGGGCCACACCTTCGGCAAGACCCACGGCGCCGGCCCGGCCGACCATGTCGGCCCCGAGCCCGAGGCGGACGAACTGGAGGCGCAAGGCCTGGGCTGGACCTCCAGCTTCGGCAGCGGCAAGGCCGGGGACGCCATCACCAGCGGCCTGGAAGTGACCTGGACCCAGACCCCGGCCCAGTGGAGCAACTTCTTCTTCGAAAACCTGTTCGGCTTCGAATGGGAGCTGGAGAAGTCGCCGGCCGGCGCCCACCAGTGGGTGGCCAAGGATGCGGGCTTCATCATCCCCGACGCCCATGATCCGACCAAGATGCGTCGCCCCACCATGCTGACCACGGACCTGTCGCTGCGGTTCGACCCGGACTATGAGAAGATCTCGCGGCGCTTCCTGAACAATCCTCAGGCCTTCGCCGACGCCTTCGCCCGGGCCTGGTTCAAACTGACCCACCGGGATCTGGGCCCGCGCTCGCGCTATATCGGGCCGGAAGTCCCCAAGGAGGAGCTGGTCTGGCAGGACCCGGTTCCGGCCGTCGACCATCCGCTGATCGACGCCGCCGACGCGGCCGTCCTGAAGGCCCAGATCCTCGCCACGGGTCTGAGCGTGTCCGAACTGGTCGGCGTCGCCTGGGCCTCGGCCTCGACCTTCCGCGGCGGGGACAAGCGCGGCGGCGCCAACGGCGCCCGCATCCGCCTGGCCCCGCAGAAGGACTGGGACGTCAACCAGCCTGAACAGCTCGACCGCGTCCTGAAGACCCTGGAGGGCGTCCAGTCCGCCTTCAACCAGGCCCAGGTCGGCGGCAAGAAGGTCTCGTTGGCCGATCTGATCGTCCTGGCCGGAAACGCCGGGATCGAGGCGGCGGCCAGGGCGGCCGGCCATGAGACGACCGTGCCCTTCAATCCCGGTCGGACCGACGCCGGCCAGGACCAGACGGACGTCGAATCCTTCGCCTATCTGGAGCCGGTCGCCGACGGCTTCCGCAACTATCAGAAGGCCCGCTACAGCGTCCCGGCCGAGGCCCTGCTGATCGACCAGGCCCAGCGGCTGACCCTGACGGCGCCGGAGATGACGGTGCTGATCGGGGGCCTGCGCGCCATCAACATCAATGTGCGCGGCTCGACCCACGGGGTGCTGACCGAACGGCCCGGCGTCCTGACCAACGACGTCTTCGTCAATCTGCTGGACATGGGGGTGAAGTGGACCCCGACCAGCCCGGCGCGCGACGTCTTCGAAGGCCGCGACCGCCAAACCGGCGCCCTGCGCTGGACCGGGACGCGCGTGGACCTGGTGTTCGGCTCGAACGCCGTGCTGCGCGCCTTGGCCGAGGTCTACGCCGTCGCCGACGCCCAGAAGAAGTTCGTCGAAGATTTCGTGGCGGCCTGGACCAAGGTCATGGAGTTGGACCGGTTCGACCTGCGCGGCTGATGGGGCGCAGAAGCAGAGGCGAAAGGGGGCGGACGTCGCAAGGCGTCCGCCCTTATCCTTGTCTGATGAACTGTCACGCATAGCCGTTAAACCGGGGCGACAGCAGGGGACGCCGCCATGACCACCATCGTAACGCTTCTGACGCCGGACTATGCGGATTGGGAGACCGCCCTGATCATGGCGGGCGCGCGCAGCCATTATGGGTTCGAAACCCTGTTCGCCTCTCCCGATGGGGAGGAGGTGGTGTCGGCCGGCGGCCTGTTGGTCGTTCCCCATCTTTCGATCGAAGACATCGACGTCGAGGCGGTGGACGCCATCCTGGTCAACGGCGGCTCCATCTGGCGTCAGCCCGGCGCGCCGGACGTCTCGGACCTGCTGCGTTGGGCGCATGGGGCGGGCAAGACGGTGGGCGGCATCTGCGACGGAACCCTGGCCCTGGCGCGCGCTGGGCTTCTGGACCAGAGGCCCCATACCGCCAACGGGCCCGACAGCCTCTCCATCACCGGATACGGCGGGGCGGCCCATTACCGCGACCAGCCTCGCGCCGTTCTGGCCGATCGGGTCGTCACGGCGGCGGGCACGGCGCCGGTCAGCTTCATGGGGGCGGTGCTGGACTCGCTGGGTCTGAAGAGCGCCGAGCTGGACGCCTATCTCAGCCTGTTCGGCGCGGAACACCTCGCCCCGGTCAGCGCAGCCTGATCTCGTACAGCTGGGGCCAGCGCTTGCCGGTGACGAACAGCCGCTTGCCCGCCGCGTCCCAGGCTATGCCGTTCAGGACGTCGTCGTTCGGGTCCAGGCCCGCGTCCTTGGGGACCAGGTCCGTCAGGTCGATGAAGGCCTTCACCACACCGGTCTCCGGGTCGATGCGGGCGATGCGGTTGTCCTGCCACAGATTGGCGAAGACCTCGCCGTCGATCCATTCCAGCTCATTGATCTGGTCCAGCGGCCGACCGTCGGCGGTGACGGAGATCCGGCCGGTCTCGGCCAGGGTGTCGGGATCGAGGAAGCGGATCTGATCGGTGCCGTCGCTCATGATCAGTCGGCGTCCGTCGGTGGTCAGCCCCCAACCCTCGCCCGGATAGGAGAAGCCGCCCAGGGGCGAGAAGTCCTCCAGCTTGAAGATGAAGCCGATGTGGTTGCGCCAGGTCAGATTGTAGAGCTTGCCGTTCAACGCGGCCAAACCCTCGCCGAAATAGACGGTGGGCAGGTCGCGCCGACGCAGGATTTCACCGTCCTGCAAACGCACCTGGCGCACCGACGACGGATAGAGGCCCGTGCTCTCGTAAAGGGCGCCCTCGTGGAAGAAGAGGCCCTCGGTGAAGGCCGTCCGGTCATGCGGATAGGCGCGCACCACCTGATAGGCCTGGGTCGGAACCTCGGCCTGAGCGGGCAGGGTCGCGCCCGCCGCCAGCAGCAGGCCGACGATCAGGCCGGCGAAGCGCAGGGGCGGGCGCGGCATGGTCAGGCGCCTTCGGCGGCGGCTTCCGCCTCGGCCTTGCGGGCGCGGGCCTCGGCGCGTTCGGCTTCGGCGCGGGCGGCCTCGGCCTTTTCCTTCTTGGAGGCGGAGCGACGGCCCAGCATGTTCAGGGCCTCGACCCCGGCCGAGAAGGCCATGGCGGCGTAGATATAGCCCTTGGGCACATGATAGCCGAAGCCGTCGGCGATCAGCACCATGCCGATCATCAGCAGGAAGCCCAGGGCCAGCATGACGACGCTGGGGTTGTCGTTGATGAAGTTCGCCAGCGGGTCGGCGGCCAGCAGCATCACCGTCACGGCGACCAGGACGGCGACGACCATGATGGGCAGGTGCTCGGTCATGCCCACGGCGGTCAGGATGGAGTCGATCGAGAAGACCAGGTCCAGCAGGATGATCTGGAAGATGGCCGCCCCGGCGTTGGTGATCATCACGTCCTTCTTGTCCATGACGTCATGGGTGGGCGTGGGATCGACCGTGTGGTGGATCTCCTTGGTGGCTTTCCAGACCAGGAACAGGCCGCCCGCGATCAGGATCAGATCCTTCCACGAGAATTCGTTGCCCGCGACGGTGAAGACCGGCTGAACCAGGCCCACCAGCCAGGCGATGATCGACAGCAGGGCCAGGCGCATGACCAGGGCCAGGCCGATGCCGATGCGCCGCACCTTCTGGCGCTGATGCTCGGGCAGTTTGTTCGACAGGATCGAGATGAAGATCAGATTGTCGATGCCGAGCACGACCTCCATCACCACCAGGGTCACCAGGGCCGCCCAGGCGGCCGGGTCGGAGAGAAGGGGCAGGATGCTGTCGAGCATGGAATGTCCAGGAGGGGAAAGGCGTCGGCGGGAACAGCTAGGCCCGGCTCAGGTTCCGATCAAGCGCGGGGGTGCGGCGCAATGGTCGCACCCTGGCTCACCGCGCGGCGAAGGTCACATCGACCACCAAGGGGAAGTGGTCCGAGATCACCTGGCCCGAAAAGGAGTCCGTCAGGACGCCGAACCTTTCCACCGCCAGGCGGCGATCGACGAAGACATGGTCGATGGGCGCCCCGTCCGCGGCCTTGGCGAGGTCGAAGCCGTTATAGGTGGTCGAAGGGCCGAAGACGACGGGGCTGACGGTGCGGGCGTCACGCAGGCCGGCCGACACGATCCGGCGATAGGGGGCGCTGTCGGGCCCGGTGTTGAAGTCGCCCAGCAAGACCACGGCCGCCGTTTCGCCCTCGGCGGTCGCAGGCGGCAGGTCCGCAGCCAGGGCGGCGCACTGTTCACGGGCGACCACGCCGACATGGTCGAAATGGGCGTTGCGGACGTCCAGCAGACGACCGTCGGAACGGTCGCGCAGCACCACCCGCGTCAGGGTGCGGGGCAGGGCCGCGTCCCAGCCCTTCGAAGGGCGATCCGGGGTCGGCGAACACCAGAGAGTCTGTTTGCGGACGACCTCGAATCGGTCGCGTCGCCAGAACAGGGTGGTGGTCTCGCCCCCCTCGGCCCCGTCGTCGCGACCCAGGCCGTAGTGGTCGTAGTCCGGCGCTTGTTCGGCCAGATAGGCGACCATGGGAATCAGGGCCTCCTGAACGCCCAGCACGTCCGGGGCGAAGAAGGCGATCTGACGCGCCATGTGCGGGCGCCGTTCGGGCCAGTTCGGCCGATCGTCAGGGGCGTCGTAGCGGATGTTGTAGCTCATCAGCCGGATCGGCTGTGGCTCGGGCGCTGCGAAAGGCTCGGCGCGGGCGGCGGCCGTTCCCGTCAGGACGGTGACGAGAGCGATCATCAGGACGCGGAACTTCATGGCGAATCTCTAAGACGACGAGAAGAAAGACGAATGTCGCACGGGGCTATGACCGAGGTGCGACGCCGGGTGCGGCTTCTTCACCCTTCACGCAATGTTGCGAGCGGCAAAACCCCGTGCTATCAGGCGCCCGGCTTGAAGGGGGCGTATTCACCAATACGGCCTCTGTCGTGCTTTCCGCAAGCATTTCAAGCTTTTGACCGTTGCGACCCTCGCAGTCGGTCGCGACCCTGACACAACGACCTCGGACCCTAATCAGTGGCTGATGATTTCAGAACGACGGAAGTCGGCGATCGCTACGCACAGGCGCTGTTTGATCTGGCGCTGGAAACCGGCCGCCTGGACGCCGTTCGCGCCGACGTCGTCTCGCTGAAGACCGCCTGGACCGAGAGCGCCGATCTGCGCCGCCTGGCGACCTCGCCGGTCATTTCGGCCGACGACCAAGCCAAGGGCCTGACCGCCGTCGCCGCCAAGGCCCGGTTCGAACAGAACACCGTCAACTTCCTGGGCCTGCTGGCCCAGAACGGCCGCGCCCGTGATCTGGCCGCCGTGATCGCCGGTTTCGAGCGCCTTTACGCCAAACACGCCGGGATCGTGGCCGCCGAAGTGGTCTCGGCCCAGCCTCTGGACGCCAAACAGCTGGCCGCGATCAAGACCGCGCTGAACAAGAGCCTGGGCAAGGCGCCGGAACTGACCACGCGGGTCGATCCGGCCATCCTAGGCGGCCTGAAGGTCAAGGTCGGCTCGAAACTGTTCGACGCCTCGCTGAAGACCAAGCTCGACCAGATGAAGTTCGCCCTAAAGCGCGCGTAAGCGCCGCCCCCGTCCACCCGATTGTCGGCGCCTGAACGGCGCAACCGCAAAAAGACTGAAGAACAGAGAGCCCGTCATGGACATCCGCGCCGCTGAAATCTCGGCCATCCTCAAGTCGCAGATCGCCAACTTCGGCGTCGAAGCCGACGTTTCCGACGTCGGCAGCGTGCTGTCGGTCGGCGACGGCATCGCCCGCATCCACGGTCTGGACAATGTCCAGGCCGGCGAAATGGTCGAGTTCACCAAGGCCGGCGTCAAGGGCATGGCCCTGAACCTGGAGCGCGACAATGTGGGCGCCGTGATCTTCGGCGCCGACGCCGCCATCGCCGAGGGCGACGACGTGCGCCGCCTGGGCGAGATCGTGGACGTGCCGGTCGGCAAGGGCCTCCTGGGCCGCGTCGTCAACCCGCTGGGCGAGCCGATCGACGGCAAGGGTCCGATCCAGTTCACCGAGCGCCGCCGCGTCGACGTCAAGGCGCCGGGCATCATCCCCCGCAAGTCGGTCCACGAGCCGATGCAGACCGGCCTGAAGGCCATCGACACCCTGATCCCCGTCGGCCGCGGCCAGCGCGAGCTGATCATCGGCGACCGTCAGGTCGGCAAGACCGCCGTCGCCGTCGACACCATCCTGAACCAGAAGAACGTCAACAAGACCGACGACGAGAGCGCCAAGCTCTACTGCATCTACGTCGCCATCGGCCAGAAGCGTTCGACCGTCGCCCAGATCGTCAAGACCCTCGAAGAGTCGGGCGCTCTGGAATACACCATCGTCGTCGCCGCCACGGCCTCGGAACCGGCCCCGCTTCAGTTCCTGGCGCCCTTCGCCGGCACCGCCATGGGCGAGTTCTTCCGCGACAACGGCATGCACGCCCTGATCGTCTATGACGACCTGTCCAAACAGGCTGTGGCCTATCGTCAGATGTCGCTGCTGCTGCGCCGTCCGCCGGGCCGCGAAGCCTATCCGGGCGACGTCTTCTACCTGCACAGCCGCCTCTTGGAGCGTTCGGCCAAGCTGAACGAGGACTATGGTTCGGGCTCCATGACCGCCCTGCCGATCATCGAGACCCAGGCCAACGACGTTTCGGCCTATATTCCGACCAATGTGATCTCGATCACCGACGGCCAGATCTTCCTGGAATCGGACCTCTTCTATCAGGGCATCCGTCCGGCCGTGAACGTCGGCATCTCGGTGTCGCGCGTGGGCTCCTCGGCCCAGACCAAGGCGATGAAGAAGGTCGCCGGCACCATCAAGGGCGAGCTGGCCCAGTATCGCGAGATGGCCGCCTTCGCCAAGTTCGGCTCGGACCTGGACGCCTCGACCCAGAAGCTGCTGGCCCGCGGCGCCCGCCTGACCGAGCTGCTGAAGCAGCCCCAGTATTCGCCCCTGTCGATGGAAGAACAGGTCGTCTCGGTCTACGCCGGCACGCGCGGCTATATCGACGGCATCGCGGTCGGCGACGTCGGCCGGTTCGAGAAGGAGCTGCTGGCGCGCATCCACGCCAACCACGCCTCGCTGCTGGAAGGCATTCGCACCAAGAAGGACCTGACCGCCGACCTTGAGGCCGAGCTGAAGGACATCCTGGCCGCCTTCGTCAAGACCTTCGCCTGAGTTCAACCGGATAAGCTGAGAGAGTAGCGCCGGATGGCCAGCCTCAAGGAAATGCGCAATCGGATCGGAAGCGTGAAAGCCACGCAGAAGATCACGAAAGCCATGCAGATGGTCGCCGCGGCCAAGCTGAAACGCGCCCAGGACCAGGCCGAAAGCGCCCGGCCCTATGCGAAGAAGATGGCCTCGGTCATCGCCAACCTGGCCGCCGGCGTCTCGGGCGCCGATGCGCCGCGCTTGCTGGCCGGCACGGGTCAGGACCAGCGTCACCTGATCGTGGTGGCGACGGCGGACAAGGGTCTGGCGGGCGGTTTCTCCACCAATGTCATCCGCGCCGCGCGCGAACGGATCAACAGCCTGATCGCGAACGGCAAGGACGTCCGGATCATCGCGGTCGGCCGCAAGTCGCGCGATCAGCTGTCGCGCCTGTACGGCGACAAGCTGGTCCGCACCTTCGAACTGAGCGAGCACAAGACGGTGGGCCTGCCCTCGGCCCAGCCCATCGCCGAAATGATCGCCACGGCCTTCGAGGACGGTCAGGCCGATGTGGTCACCCTGTTCTACAGCCAGTTCAGGTCGGTCATCTCCCAGGTCCCGACCGCCAAACAGCTGATCCCGGCGGTGGTCGAGGGCGACGCGGCCCCGATCGACCTGAACGGCGCGGTCTATGAATACGAGCCCTCGGAAGAGGAAATCCTCGAGACCCTGCTGCCGCGCAACCTGACGACCCAGATCCTGGCCGCCCTCTATGAGAACCAGGCGGGCTTCTTCGGGTCGCAGATGGCGGCGATGGACAATGCGACGCGCAACGCCGGCGACCTCATCAACGCCCTGACGCTGCAGTACAACCGCAAGCGCCAAGCCCAGATCACCACCGAGCTGATCGAGATCATCGCCGGCGCCGAAGCCCTCTGATCCCGACCGAACAGACATTCCGATACGGACCCCAGCCATGACCGACACCGTCGCCCCCAAGAAGCCCGCCGCCCGCAAGCCGGCCGCCAAGAAGGTCGCTCCCGCAGCGGCCCCCGTCTCCGCCGCCGCCACGGGCCGCATCGCCCAGGTCATCGGCGCCGTCGTGGACGTCGAGTTCGACGGCCATCTGCCGGCCATCCTCAGCGCCCTGCACACCCAGAACGTCGACCAGAAGACGGGCGAGCCCTTCACCCTGGTGCTGGAAGTCGCCCAACACCTGGGTGAGAACATGGTCCGCGCCATCGCCATGGACACGACCGAGGGCCTGACCCGCGGCCAGCCCGTCACCGACACCGGCTCCTCGATCCAGGCGCCGGTCGGCCCCGGCACCCTCGGCCGCATCATGAACGTCGTCGGCCAGCCGATCGACGAAGCCGGCCCGATCAAGACCGAGCTTTACCGTCCGATCCACAAGGAGGCCCCGAGCTTCGACGAGCAGTCGACCTCGGCCGAGATCCTGGTCACCGGCATCAAGGTCATCGACCTGATGTGCCCCTACACCAAGGGCGGCAAGATCGGCCTGTTCGGCGGCGCCGGCGTGGGCAAGACCGTGACCATGCAGGAACTGATCAACAACATCGCCAAGGCGTACGGCGGTTATTCGGTTCTGGCCGGCGTGGGCGAGCGCACCCGCGAAGGCAACGACCTGTATCACGAGATGATCGAGTCCAACGTAAACGTGGACCCGGCCAAGAACGGCGGTTCGACCGAGGGCTCCAAGTGCGCCCTGGTCTACGGCCAGATGAACGAGCCTCCCGGCGCCCGCGCCCGCGTCGCCCTGACCGGCCTGTCGATCGCGGAATACTTCCGTGACGAGGAAGGCAAGGACGTCCTGCTGTTCGTCGACAACATCTTCCGCTTCACCCAGGCCGGTTCCGAAGTGTCGGCTCTGCTGGGCCGCATCCCCTCGGCCGTGGGCTATCAACCGACCCTGGCGACCGAGATGGGCAATCTGCAGGAGCGGATCACCTCGACCAAGAAGGGTTCGATCACCTCGGTCCAGGCCATCTACGTCCCCGCCGACGACCTGACCGACCCGGCGCCCGCCGCCTCCTTCGCCCACCTGGACGCGACGACCGTTCTGAGCCGTGACATCGCCGCCCAGGCCATCTTCCCGGCCGTGGACCCGCTGGACTCCACCTCGCGGATCATGGACCCGCTGGTGATCGGCGAGGAGCACTATCAGGTCGCCCGTTCGGTTCAGGAAGTCCTGCAGCAGTACAAGGGCCTGAAGGACATCATCGCCATCCTGGGCATGGACGAGCTGTCGGAAGAGGACAAGCTGATCGTGGCCCGCGCCCGCAAGATCCAGCGCTTCCTGTCCCAGCCCTTCCACGTGGCTGAACAGTTCACCAACACCCCCGGCGCCTTCGTCGACCTGAAGGACACGATCCGCTCGTTCAAGGGCATCGTGGCCGGCGAGTACGACCACCTGCCGGAAGCGGCCTTCTACATGGTCGGCCCGATCGAAGAGGCCGTCGCCAAGGCCGAGAAGATGGCGGCGGAAGCCTGATCATGCGCAAGGCTCTCGCCAGCCTCATTCTCTTTTGTCTGGCCTCGCCCGTTTCGGCGCGGGCACAGGCTGATGGAGATTTTGAAGCTATGGCGGGAGCTTGTGCTGCCTTTCTGGCTGATGGTCGATTCCCGGCCTTGATCGATGAAGGCGCGTTCTTTGAACAGAGAGGTTTCAAAGGCGCGGCTTCTACCGTCAAGGCCGATGAAGTCTCCCGCACCTACACCCGTTCCGGCACGCCGATCGATCCCGTTCGGATCATGGTCGGGCGTCCGGCCGAAACGGGTAGGGAGACCTGCTCTATTTTGGACCTGAATGGGCCGGAAGCGGGGGACGAATTCATCGCCAAGACGCGCGCTCAGGCAGACTGGGCGTTCAACAGCGAGTCAAACGACGGCAACGGAAAGGGCGTCCTGTTTGAGAGGAACGCTGGCGGGGCCGTGATCTATCTGGCGATTTGGGGTACGGGTGCGGCTTACCCGGTTTCCATCGCCTCCTATCAAATCGGAACATCGGACTGATGGCTGGCAAACTCAACTTCTCCCTCGTCTCGCCGGAACGCGAGGTCTTCTCCGGCCTCGTGGACCAGGTGGACGCGCCGGGCGTCGAGGGCGACTTCGGCGTCCTGCCGGCCCACGCCCCCTTCATGACCGCCCTGCGCGAGGGCCTGGTGACCGTCTATGTCGGCGGGACCAGGACCCAGTACGACGTCAAGGGCGGCTTCGCCGACGTCAACGGCGAAGGCCTGACCATCCTGGCCGAACAGGCGACTGAGGTCGTCGCGGCCTGATCCTTTCTCAGGCTCGTAAAGAGTGAGGCCTCCCGTTTCGGCGGGGGGCCTTTTTCTTTGCCCTCTCCCGCTTGCGGGGGAGGTGTCGCGTCGATCGCGAAGCGATCCAGCGACGGAGGGGGAGGTTTCACTCCGGAAGAAGACTTCCCCCATCGTCAGCCGTCTCGCTCCGCTCGACGAGCTGACACTTCCCCCGCAAGCGGGGGAAGGGCTAGAACGCCTCCATGACCGAAGCTCTCGATATCCACGGCGTCTGCGATCCGCGTTTCGCGGCGGTGAAGGACGTTTTCGCCGCCAACTTCACTGACGCGCCCGAGGGGCTGAACGAGGCGGGGGCGCGGTTCTGCGTGATGATCGAGGGGGCGCCGGTCGTCGATCTGTGGGCGGGGCACGCCGATACGGCCAAGACGGCGCCCTTCGCCGAGGACACCCTGACCCCCGTCTTCTCGACCGGCAAGGCGGTGATGGCCCTGTTGATGGCCACGGCGGTCGAAGCGGGCAAGGTGGCCTATGACGAGAAGGTCTCCCAGATCTGGCCCGCCTTCGGCCAGGCCGGCAAGGACAAGGTCACGGTCGCCCAGCTGATGAGCCACCAGTCGGGCCTGCCCGGCTTCTCGGAGCCGGTGGAGCCGTCGCTGTGGTTCGATCCGGCGGCGGTCAACGCCCGGCTGGCGGCCCAGGCGCCCATGTGGGGACCGGGAACGGCCTCGGGCTATCATCCGGTCACGGTCGGCTATCTGGCCAATGAGGTGTTCCGCCTGACGACGGGCCGGACCATGGGCCAGGCCCTGCGCGCAGACTTCGCCGATCTGGACCTGTGGATCGGCCTGCCGGAGGACCAGCACGGGCGGGTGGCCCAGATGCGCAAACCCTCGGCGGCGCCCAGCCTGGGGACCATCGACCCCATCAAACAGGCGGCCTTCCTGGACCGGGGCTCGGCGCCGGGCGGGCGCGGTTCGGCCGAATGGCGCAAGATGGAGATCCCCTCGGCCAATATGCACGCCACGGCGGCCGGCCTGGCGCGGATGCTGGGCGTCGTGGCCAATGAGGGGATGCTGGACGGGCGAAGGGTGCTGTCCAAGGGCGTGCTGCGCGACCTGACGCGCGAGCGGATCCACGGTCAGGACAAGGTGCTGCCCTATGTGATCAGCTGGGCGGCGGGCCTGATGCGCAACGACGGGCTGAACGTCTTCGGACCGGGCGAGTCCTTCGGTCACTACGGCTGGGGCGGGTCCATGGCCATGGCCGATCCGTCGCGTCGCCTGTCGGCCGCCTATGTGATGACGCGCCAGTCGCCGCACCTGATCGGCGACCCGCGCCCCCGGCGCCTGCTGGACGCCCTCTACGCCGCGGTCTAGACGGTTTCCGACAGGACGACCGCGCGTCGGGCGGCGCGCGACCGCTGCGCCGCGCCCAGGGCGAAGACGCCCGCTCCGGCCCAGATGAAGCCGAAGGAGACGATCCGCAGCGGGGTCAGGGGCTCGCCCGCCCAGACGCCGCAGGCGAACTGCAGCGTCGGCGCCAGAAACTGGATGAAGCCGACGGTGGACAGGGGCAGACGCCGCGCCGACCAGGCGAACAGCACCAGAGGAATGACCGTCGCCGGTCCGTTGACCAGGGCCCAGGCCAGTCCGGCGGGCGAGGAAAAGCCGGTCGCCTGCCCATGGGCCGCCAGCCAGGCCAGGAACAGGGCGCCGAACGGCATCAGCACCAGACATTCGACGAACAGGCCGGTCTGGGCCGAGGCGGGCACGCGCTTTCTGATCACCGCATAGGCGCAGAAGGTGACGGCGAGCGTCAGTCCGATGATCGGCACATGGCCCAGGGCGACGGTCTGGACGGCCACCCCCACGGCGGCCAGGGCGATGGCGACGCCGCTCCAGCGGTCGATCTTCTCGCGGAACAGCAGGGCCCCTGCGGCCATGTTCAAGAGCGGGTTGATGTAATAGCCGAGGCTGGCCTCCAGCGTCGCATGATGGGTGGTGGCGAAGACATAGAGGCTCCAGTTGACCGCGATCATCGCCGCCGACAGGGCCAGCCAGCCGAAGACGCGCGGCGTCGCCAGCGCCTGTTTCGCCTCGTTCCACTGTCCCGCCAGCAGCAGGACCAGACCCGCCACGAAGACCGACCAGACCGCCCGGTGAGCCAGGATCTCGGGCGCGCTGAAGCCGTGGGCCGCCAGGGCCATGAACAGCAGGGGCAGAAGACCCCACAGGGTGTAGCAGGCGATGGCCGTGCCGACCGCGCGGGGATCGTTGGGGGAGGGGGAGGCGGTCATGGGATCCTTCATCCCCGCCGTCATCCTCGGGCTTGACCCGAGGATCGGGCGCGGCGGGCGCCTGTGCGTCGCTCGTTCGCACCGGCGGCGGAACATCCGGTCCTCGGGTCAAGCCCGAGGATGACGGGGTGGAGCGTCAGACGGTGATCGAACGATACCCCGACGACGGCTTGATCGTGCCCGTCTCGTCCAGCAGCTGGGCGATCTGGACGGCGTTCAGGGCCGCGCCCTTGCGCAGATTGTCGGACACCACCCAGAAGCTCAGGCCGTTCTCGACCGTCGGGTCCTTGCGGATGCGGCTGACGTAGACGGCGAACTCGCCGGCGGCGTCGACCGGGGTGATGTAGCCGTCATGCTCCTGCTTATCGACGACCAGCACGCCCGGCGCCTCGCGTAGGATGGCGCGGGCCTCGTCCGGTTCGATGGGGCGATCGAACTCGACCGTCACCGCTTCCGAATGGCCGACGAAGACCGGCACCCGCACGCAGGTGACCGTCAGCTTGATGTTCGGATCCAGCATCTTGTGGGTCTCGTCCCACATCTTCTGCTCTTCGTCGGTATAGCCGTCCTCGTTGAAGGCGCCGATGAAGGGGATGACGTTGAAGGCGATCTGTTTGGGGAACTTCTTGGGCGTGGCGTCGCCCAGGCCGTAGATGGCCTTGGTCTGGTTCCACAGCTCGTCCATGCCTTCCTTGCCGGCGCCGGACACCGACTGATAGGTCGAGACCACCACCCGCTTGATTTTGGCCGCGTCATGCAGGGGCTTCAGCGCCACGACCAGCTGGGCGGTCGAGCAGTTGGGGTTGGCGATGATGTTCTTCTTCTTGGCGTCCTTGACCGCGTCGGGGTTCACCTCGGGCACGATCAGCGGCACGTCCGGGTCCTTGCGGAAGGCCGAGGAGTTGTCGATCACGATGGGGCCGGCCTTGCCGATCCTTTCGGACCACTCCCGCGACACCGCGCCGCCGGCCGACATCAGGACGATGTCGACGGATGCGAAGTCGAACTGTTCGATGTCCTGGCATTTGACGGTCCGGTCGCCGAACGAGACCTCGACCCCCTTGGACTTGCGCGAGGCGATGGCGTGGATTTCATCGACGGGGAAGTTCAGCTCCTCGAGGATGTTCAGCATTTCGCGGCCCACATTGCCCGTGGCCCCGACGATCGCGACGCGATAACCCATGATGTTTGGTCCTTCGGACGCGCTGACGCTCGGCCTGCGGGGCCCTGCTGCTTCAGCGCGAAATAGAGGGGAGAAGCGTCCTGCATTTAGGCGTTCGCAGCCGCGAAGCAATCGCTTTTCGGCGGATGGGGCTTTAAGAACGCCGCCATGACCTCCCGCATCCGAAACGCCTACGACATCCGCGTGGACGAGGGCGTTCTGTCGCCCGATCCGGCTCAGGCCGAAGTCCTGCTCGCCCTGGAGCGGCTGGAGCGGGATCTGGCCCGGCGCGGCCTGTTCGGCCGCCCGCCCGAGGTGAAGGGGATCTACCTCTACGGCCCGCCGGGGCGGGGCAAGTCCATGCTGATGGACCTCTTCTATTCGGCCACGCCCGAGCCGCGGAAAAAGCGCGCCCATTTCCACGCCTTCATGGCCCGGATCCACGACCTGGTGCGCCAGTGGCGCGAGGGGGACTCCAAAAGCCGCAAGACCGTGTTCGGAACGCACAAGGGCGACGATCCCATTCCGCCGATCGCCAAGCTGATCGCCTCCGAAGCCCGGCTGCTGTGTTTCGACGAGCTTCAGGTGACCGACATCGCCGACGCCATGATCCTGGGTCGGCTGTTCGAGGCCCTGTTCGAGGATCGGGTGGTGCTGGCCGTCACCTCGAACCGGGCGCCCGAGGACCTCTATAAGAACGGCATCAACCGCCAGCTCTTCACCCCCTTCATCGACATCATCCGCGACCGCTGCGAAGTGGTCCAGACGGCGGGCGCGCGCGACTGGCGGCTGGACCGGCTCAGCTCAGCCCAGGTCTGGCACACGCCGGACGACCGCGCCGGGTTCGAGGCCCTGTGGCGCGAGTTGAAGGGCGGGGAGCCGGAGGAGCCGACGCACCTGACCGTCCTGGGTCGCGACGTCGTGGTGGAGCGGACCGTGGGGGCCATGGCGCGGGCGAGCTTCGCGGACCTGTGCGGCCGGCCGCTGGGGCCGCAGGACTATCTGGCGATCGCCGAACGGTTCCATACCCTTTTCCTGGAGGATGTGCCGATCCTGGGGCCCGCCAACCACCATGAGGCGCGCCGTCTGGTGACCCTGGTGGACGCCCTCTATGAGGCCAAGACCAAGCTGATCGTGCTGGCCGCCGCCCGGCCCGAGGCCCTCTATACCGAAGGCGTTGGGGCGTTCGAGTTCGAACGCACCGTGTCACGCTTCAACGAGATGCAGAGCAGGGACTGGCTGGCGCATGTGAGGGAGTAAGCGCAGACCCTCTCCCGCTTGCGGGAGAGGTGGGCCGGCGTCCGCGCAGCGGACCAGGCTCGGAGAGGGAAGTCTTGCTTGGCCGAAAGACGACTTCCCCCATCGTCAGGCGTGTCGCTGCGCGCCACGACCTGACACTTCCCCCGCAAGCGGGGGAAGGTCTGAGCATCCCAAAGAAAAGGGCCGCAGATCGCTCTGCGGCCCTTCGTCATCGAAATCAAGATGTGGCTTACGCCAGCGAGGAATCGATGTCCTTGCACGCCTGGATCAGGCCCTGGACCGAGGCGACCGACTTGGCCAGCATCGCCTTTTCGTCGTCATTGGTGGTGAACTCGACCACCTTCTCGACGCCGTTCGCGCCGATCAGGGCCGGGACGCCGACGTAGAGGTCGGACAGGCCGTATTCGCCCGACAGCCAGACGGCGCAGGGCAGGACGCGCTTTTCGTCCTTCAGATAGGACTTGGCCATGGCGATGGCCGATTCAGCCGGGGCGTAGAAGGCCGAACCGGTCTTCAACAGGGCGACGATCTCGCCGCCGCCCTTGCGGGTGCGCTCGACGATGGCGTCCAGTTCGTCCTGGCTCAGGAAGCCGGCCGAGACGGCGTCCGGCAGGGGCAGGCCGCCGACGGTCGAGTGGCGCACCATCGGCACCATGTCGTCGCCGTGGCCGCCCAGGGTCCAGGCGTGGATGTCCTGAACGGACACGCCGGTCTTTTCAGCCAGGAAGTAGGCGAAGCGCGCCGAGTCCAGCACGCCGGCCATGCCGACGACCTTCTCCTTGGGCAGGCCTGAGAACTTCTGCAGGGCCCAGACCATGGCGTCGAGCGGGTTGGTGATGCAGATGACGAAGGCGTTGGGGGCGTGTGCCTTGATGCCCTCGCCGACAGCCTTCATGACCTTCAGATTGATGCCGATCAGGTCGTCGCGGCTCATGCCCGGCTTGCGCGGCACGCCGGCGGTGACGATGCAGACGTCGGCGCCCGCGATGTCGGCGTAGTCGTTGGCGCCCTTCAGGGCCACGTCCGAGCCGAAGACGGCGGTGGCTTCGGCGATGTCCAGCGCCTTGCCCTGGGGGGTGCCTTCGGCGATGTCGAACAGGATCACGTCGCCCAGGGCTTCACGGGCGGCCACGTGGGCCAGGGTGCCGCCGATCATGCCGGCGCCGATAAGGGCGATCTTCGCGCGAGCCATGGATGTCTCCGGTTATTGCGTGTGCGAAAGGGGATTAATCGTGCGGGCGGTCTAGACCCGCAAGGGCGACGCTGCAAGGCTGGCCGACGTTCGATCAGGAGCCCCAATGACCGACTTTCGTCCAGACCCCGCCTTCGCCGCCGGCTCCATCGCCGCCGCTGAATGGCCGCTGTGTCATGTGCGGCTTCAGGACGACGCCCGCTTCCCCTGGCTGATCCTGATCCCGCGCGTCGAGGGGGCGGTGGAGCTGGAGGACCTCAGCCTCGAACAGCGGGCCGTGCTGATGGAAGAGACCGTGCGGGCAGGCGCGCTGGTGCGGCGACTGGGAACGGTGGAGAAGCTGAACGTCGGAGCCATCGGCAATGTGACGGCCCAGCTGCACGTCCATGTGGTGGGCCGCCGCCGCGACGACGGCCTGTGGCCCGATCCGGTCTGGGGGCGAGGACCGGCGGTTCCCTATGCGGATGATGGGCGGGCGCGGCTATTGGATTTGATCGCGAGCGGGTGAGCCGCAGCGCGCCCTCAGATGATGTCCAGCGGCGTCTCCCGCGTCGGCGGGGGAAAGGCTTCGTCCAGGCGGTGCAGGTCCTCGGCGTCGAACTGGATCTCCAGGGCGTCGGCGTTGGCCTCCACGTGCTCGACCGAGCTCGCCTTGGGGATGGCGATCACCCCGTCCTGGCGCAGGACGGCGGCCAGGGCCACCTGGGCCGGGTCGGCGTCGTGGCGGTCGGCGATGTCGCGGATCAGCGGGTGGTCCAGCAGGCCGCCGCGCCCCAGGGGCGAATAGGCCATCATCGGCATGTCGCGCGCCTGCATCCAGGGCAACAGGTCGAACTCCACCCCGCGCGACCCCAGATGATAGAGCAGCTGATTGGCCGCGCAGTCCTCGCCGCCTTCGATCTCCATCAGCCGCTTCATGGCGCGCAGGTCCAGGTTGGACACGCCCCAGCGGACGATCATCCCTTCATCGACCAGTTCCTGGAAGGCGGCGACCGTCTCCTCCAGGGGGACGCGGCCCTCCCAGTGCAGCAGATAGAGGTCCAGCCGGTCCGTCCCCAGCCGTTCCAGCGACTTTTCGCAGGCCAGCATCATCTTCAGTTCGGAGGCGTTCTCGGGTCGGACCTTGGACACCAGAAAGACCTCGTCGCGACGGCCGGCGATCACCTCGCCCACCAGCCGTTCGGAGCGGCCGTCGCCGTACAGTTCGGCCGTGTCGATCAGGGTCAGGCCCAGGTCGATGCCGCGGGCCAGGGCCTGCTGTTCGGCGTCGCGCCGGGCGGGATGGTCGCCGATCTCCCACGTCCCTTGGCCCAGGGCGGGAACGGTCGTACCGTCGGAAAAGCTGACGAGGCGGGTCATGTCGGTCCTGTTCCATTCGCGGCGAAAGGCCGCCTTGGCTTGGGTATGGAGAGGTTGAGATGCGTACCCGGCTTATCAAGACCGACGGCCTTGTCCAACAGGTGCTGGAGGCGGGGTATGAACAGCCTAACGCGCCCCTGGTCCTGCTGATCCACGGCTTTCCCGAACTGGGGATCAGCTGGCGGGCCCAGGTCGAGGCCCTGTCCCTGGCGGGATACCATGTCGCGGCGCCGGACATGCGCGGTTACGGCGGTACGGACAAGCCCAAGGGCGCCGCCGCCTGTTCGATCCTGCATCTGGTCGGGGACATGGTCGATCTGGTGCGGGCCCTGGGAAAGTCGAGCGCCGTCGTCGTGGGCCACGACTGGGGCGCGCCGGTCGCCTGGCACTGCGCCCTGCTGCGGCCCGATCTTTTCACGGCTGTGGCCGGCCTGTCCGTGCCCTTCCAGCCGCGCCGACCCCAGGGACCGCCGACGACCGTCATGGCGGTTCTGTCCGAACGGGCCGGTATGGGCGACCTCTATATCAACCGGTTCCAGGCGGCCGACGCCCATCGGGCGCTGGAGGCCGATCCGGCGACGACGCTGAGGAAGCTGTTCTGGGTCTATGACGGGGCCACTCCGGCGTCGAAACGGGCTACCGGCTTCATGGCGCGGGGCGTCGGCCTGCTGGACAGTATCGATGACGCCGCCGACCTGCCGCCGTGGATGAGCCCGGCCCATTTCGCCGAATATGTGGAGGCCTTTTCGGCCGGCGGCTTTGACGCCCCGCTGAACTGGTACCGCGCCATCGACCTGAACTGGTCGCTGACGGCCTTTGCGCAGGAGCAGCGAATCCTCCAGCCGGCCCTGTTCATCGTCGGCGAGAACGACCCGGTGCGTCACTACGCCGGATCGGCCGAGGCGGGGCTGAAGGACTGGGTTCCGAACCTGAGCCGGTCGGTGGTCGTGCCCGGCGCCGGTCACTGGATTCAGCAGGAGAAGGCCGAGGCGGTGAACGCCCTGCTGCTGGCCTTTCTGAAGGATCTGCCGGACGCGGACGGGGGCCAGACGTAAGCCTGCGTTAACCTTGAAGCCGCAAGTCTGCCGTAAAGGTCGGGGACGGTGCCGCGAACCTCGGCGGACCCGCCGACCCGTCTTCTCGCCGTTCTCGGAGCCCCCCATGCATCGCCGCCAAATGATCCTGTCCGGCCTGGCCACCGCCGCTGGGGCCTCGTCTCTGGGCGCCTGCGCCTCGGCGCCGGCCAATCCCAACTATCCGATCAGCTCCGACAATTCGGCGCCCGCCTACACCTTCGACGAACTGGTCGCGGCCGGGTCCAAGGAGCTGGGCATCGCCGCCGAGGTGGTGGGCGGGGCGATCGAGCGGGTCTTCGCCGACCAGGGCGATCGCCCCACCGCCTATATCGCGGGTGAGGAAGGCTCCGGCGCCGTGGTCGTCGGCGCCCGCTACGGCCGCGGCGCCCTGCATATGAAGGACCTGTCGGCCTCTCAGGAAGTGTTCTGGCAAGGCGCCTCGGTGGGTTGGGACTGGGGCGGCAACGCCAGCCGCGTCTTCACCCTGGTCTATGGCCTGTACCATCCGGACATGATCTATCGCCGCTTTCCGGGCGTCGAAGGCTCGGCCTATCTGATCGCGGGCCTGGGCGTGAACTATCAGCGGGCCGACGGCATCACCCTGGCCCCGATCCGCACCGGCGTGGGCCTGCGCCTGGGCGCCAATGTCGGCACCATGAGCTACAGCCGCCAGCGCAATCTTCTGCCCTTCTGAACCGGCCTTGAGCCCCGACCCTATTCCTGCGGAATGGGGTTGGTGCGGGGGTCAGGGCCGTTGGTGACGACGCGGTCGCGGTCGCCCAGATCCTTGACGATCTTGACGTCCGCAAAGCCCTCCGCCTCGAACAGGGCCTTGACCTGCGGGCCCTGGTCCCAGCCGATCTCGACCGCGAAGACGCCGCCGGGCTTCAGGATGCGCCGGATCTCGGGGGCCAGGTCGCGATAGGCCTGCAAGCCATCGGGGCCGCCGTCCAGGGCCAGGTGCGGGTCGTGGTCGCGCACCTCCGGGTCCAGGCCGGAGATGTGGTCGGTCGGGATATAGGGCGGGTTGGACAGCACCAGGTCAAAGCTCGCGTCGCCGAAACCGGCCGCCCATTCCGTGCGCAGGAAGGTGGCGCGCTCGTTCAGATCCAGATTGGCGGCGTTCTCCTTGGCGACCGCCAGGGCCTCGGTTGAGATGTCGGTGCCCACCCCCTTGGCCGCCGTCCGCTCGGCCAGCAGGGCCAGCAAAATGGCGCCCGAACCCGTGCCCAGGTCGACGGCGGTGAAGGCCTCGTGCCGGGCGAAGGCCAGGAGGGCGACGTCCAACAGGGTCTCGGTGTCGGGCCGGGGGCTGAGGACGTCGGGGGTGACGTTCAGCATGATCTTCCAGAAGCCCTTCTTGCCGACGATGCGCGAGACCGGCTCGCGGCGCAGGCGGCGGTCGATCATGGCCGTATAGGCGGCCTGCTGCTCGGGGGTGACGATCCGATAGGGGTCGGTCAGTATGTCGGTGCGGCTGGCGCCGGCGGCGGCCTCCAGCAGCAGGCGGGCGTCGATGGCCGGGCTGTCGATGCGGCCGTCCTTCAGTCGGGCCTGGGCGGCCTTCCACACGGTCAACAGGGTCGCGGCGCCGTCGGCGGGCTTAGGGGAGAGGGGCTCGAGGGTCATGACGGCTGATTGGCCCTTCGCACAGGGGATTTCAAGCGCGACCGGGCGCCGTGGCCTGGGAACGCGGGGGGCGGCTTCGCCGTTCGCCTGCTGATGTTCAGGTTCAGATCTTCGCCGCAGCCCCGTCGCCGTCCCTGGTGGAGGTTCGTCGCCGCCGCCCTGGGCGGCCTGACCGCCGGGGCGGGCGCGGCCCATCTGCTCTACACCCAGGGGCATAAGGTGGGGGTGGAACTGCGCCCCAAACGCCCCGAACCCCTGCCGCCCAAGCCGCCAACGCCCGAAGACTATGAGGCCAGGGAGCCGGGCCGGGGCCGGCTGGCCAGACGGCCGGAACAGATTCCGCACAAGGGCTGGATCGACATACTGTGGCGGACGGGCGGCTCCTATTTCGGCGACCGGGTCGGTTTCGTCGCGGGGGGCGTGACCTTCTTCACCCTCTTGTCCCTGTTTCCGCTGCTGGGGAGTTTCGTCACCCTTTACGGCCTGTTCGCCGATCCGGCCGACGCCTGGAGCCGGCTGCAGTTCCTCTATGCCGTCATGCCCGACAGCATCGCCCAGTTCCTGGGCGGAGAGATGGAGCGGCTGGCCCGGAACTCCAGCGGCCAGCTGACCTTCACCCTGATCTGGACCCTGGCCCTCTCGCTGTGGACCGCCAACGGGGCGGTCAAGGTGCTGTTCTACGGGCTGAACGTCGCCTATCACGAGGTCGAGCGGCGCAACATCGTCCGCTATAATCTGCTGTGCATGGGCTTCACCATCGGGGCCATTCTGGCCCTGTTGCTGACCTCGGCCCTGGTCGTCGGGGCGCCGGTGGTGATCCGGCTGTTCGGCCTTCAGGAGGAATGGGGCCTGTTCGCCCTTTTGCGCTGGCCCCTGCTGCTGGTCGGCTATGTCGCGGCCCTGACCCTGATCTATCGGTTCGGCCCCTGTCGGCAGAAGGCGCGCTGGCGCTGGCTGACGCCGGGCGCCCTCTTCGCCGCCTTGCTCAGCCTGACCGTCTCCTTCCTCTTCAGCTGGTATCTGACCAACTTCGTCCGCACCGACTCCTACGGCCCCCTGGCGGCCATTATGGGCTTTCTGCTGTGGACCTGGCTGTCGGTGCAGGTGATCCTGATGGGGGCCGAGCTGAACGCCGAGATCGAGCACCAGACGGCCATGGACACCACGACCGGCAAGCCTCAGCCGATCGGGGATCGGGGCGCCAAGGTCGCCGATACGGTGGGCGCGCGCCGGGGCAATCCGGCCGCCCTGGCCTTCACCCAGCGCCACGCCGAGGCCATGGCCGACCGGCTGACGCGCCGCCGCAGCCGCCGCGAGCGGGACGCGGCCGCTACAGAATGAAGCGGCTCAGGTCGACGTCCTTGGTCAGCAGACTCAACTTGTCGCGCACCGCCGCCCCGTCGAAGGTGACGGTCTGGCCCGCCAGGTCCGAGGCCTTGAAACTGGTCTCCTCCAGCACCCGCTCCAGCACGGTCTGAAGCCGCCGGGCGCCGATGTTCTCCACCGCCGAATTGGCCGCCACCGCCGCATCGGCCAGGGCCTCGATCGCGTCCTCGGTGAAGGTCAGGGTCACGTCCTCGGTGGCCAGCAGGGCCTGGTTCTGACGGATCAGATTGGCCTCGGGCTCGGTCAGGATCCGCTTGAAGTCGTCGCGCGTCAGGGCCTTCAGCTCGACCCGGATCGGCAGCCGCCCCTGAAGTTCGGGCAGCAGGTCCGACGGCTTGGCCACATGGAAGGCGCCCGAGGCGATGAACAGCACATGGTCGGTCTTCACCGGCCCGTATTTGGTCGAGACCGTGGTCCCCTCGATCAGGGGCAGGAGGTCGCGCTGCACCCCCTCGCGCGACACATCGGCGCCCGAGGCCCCCTGGCGCGCCGCCACCTTGTCGATCTCGTCCAGGAAGACGATGCCCTCGTTCTCGGCCAGGATCAGGGCCTCCTTGGTCAGGCTGTCCTGATCCAGCAGCTTGTCGCCTTCCTCGGCGATCAGGGGGGCGACGGCGTCGCGGACCGCCAGCTTGACCGTCTTGGTGCGGCCCCCGCCCATCTTGCCCAGCATCTCCGACAGGTTCAGCAGCCCCACGGCCCCGCCGCCGGGGATGTCCAGCCCCTGGATCGGGGAGGCGGTGTCGGCCAGGGCGATCTCGATCTCCTTGTCGTCCAGCTCGCCGGCCCGCAGCTTCTTCCTGAAGCTGTCGCGGGTCGCCGGTCCCGCGCCGGGCCCGACCAGGGCCTCCAGGATCCGATCCTCGGCCGCGCCTTCCGCCCGCGCCCGCACCTCGCCGCGCCGCCGCTCGCGCACCATGACCAGGGCGCTCTCGACCAGGTCGCGCATGATCTGATCGACGTCGCGGCCGACATAGCCGACCTCGGTGAACTTGGTCGCCTCGACCTTCAGAAAGGGCGAACCCGCCAGCCGCGCCAGCCGCCGGGCGATCTCGGTCTTGCCCACGCCGGTGGGGCCGATCATCAGAATATTCTTCGGCGTCACCTCGTCGCGCAGATCCTCGGGCACGCGCTTTCTGCGCCAGCGATTACGCAGGGCCACGGCCACGGCGCGCTTGGCGTCGTCCTGGCCGACGATGTAGCGATCCAGTTCGGAGACGATTTCGCGGGGGGAAAGGTCAGTCATGGCGCTCACATAGGAGGCCGAGAACCGTTGCGGGAGAGGGCAGGGCGTCGCGGCGCTGTTTCGCTAGACCGCCAGCCTCAACGCCAGGGCGGTCAGGGTGACGGCGAGGACGGGGAGGGTCAGGATCAGGCCGATCTTGATGTAATAGACCCAGCCGATGCGGACGCCCTTTCGGGCCAGGACGTGCAGCCACAGCAGTGTGGCCAGGGAGCCGATGGGGGTCATCTTGGGGCCCAGGTCGCTGCCGATGACATTGGCGTAGATCATGGCCTCGCGCACCGGGCCGGTCGCCGAGGAGGCGTCGATGGACAGGGCGGCGATCAGGACCGTGGGCAGGTTGTTGGCGACGGCCGACAGGGCGGCGGTCAGGACGCCGGTTCCGAAGGTCGCGCCCCAGACGCCGCCTTCGGCGAACCCGTCCATCAACTGGGCCAGATGGCGCGTCAGCCCGGCGTTGCCCAGTCCATAGACCACCAGATACATGCCCAGCGAGAAGATCACGACCTGCCACGGCGCCTCGCGCAGGACCTTGGTCGTGCTGATCTTCGAGCCGCGCCCGGCGACGATCAGCAGCACGACGGCGCCGACCGCGGCGATGGCCGAGACGGGAAGGCCCCGGGGCTCCAGAACGAAGAAGCCCAGCAGCAGCAGGCCCAGCACCAGCCAGCCGGCGATGAAGGTCGCCCGGTCCTTGATCGCGGTCTCCGGCCGGGGCAGGCGGTCCACCTCATAGGCCCTGGGGATGTCGCGCCCGAAGACGGCGAACAGGACCGCCAGGGTGGCGGCGACCGAGGCCAGGTTCACCGGAACCATGACCGCCGCATAGCGATCAAAGCCGATGTCGAAGAAGTCGGCCGAGACGATATTGACCAGGTTGGACACCACCAGCGGCAGGCTGGCCGTGTCGGCGATGAAGCCCGCCGCCATGACGAAGGCCAGGGTCGCCTTGGGTCCGTAGCCGAGCGCCAGCAGCATGGCGATGACGATGGGCGTCAGGATCAGGGCCGCCCCGTCATTGGCGAACAGGGCCGAGACCGCCGCGCCCAGCAGGACCACCAGGCCGAACAGCCGCCGCCCATGGCCCCCGCCCCAGCGACCGACATGAAGGGCCGCCCATTCGAAGAAGCCGGCCTCGTCCAGCAGCAGGCTGATGATGATGATGGCGACGAAGGCGGCCGTCGCATTCCAGACGATGCCCCAGACCACGGGGATGTCGTTCAGGGCCACCACCCCCAGCAGCAGGGCCGCCGCCGCCCCGCCCAGGGCGCTCCAGCCGATCTGCAGCCCCTTGGGCTGCCACAGCACCAGGACGATGGTGACGGCGAAGATCAGAAGGGCGACGATCATGGGGCGGATCCTGTCGCGGACCGGCGTCCGCAGCGAACCTGTAGCTTGCGCCGCGTCATATTTCCAGTATCTTGGAATAATGGAATCCGAACCCGCCATGCTCGCGCTTGCGGCCCTGGCCCAGCCCACCCGGCTGGAGGCCTTTCGCCTGCTGGTTCGCAGCGCGCCGGAGGGCCTGGCGGCCGGCGCGGTGGCGGATCGGCTGGCGGTGCCGGCCAATACGATGTCGGCCCATCTGGGCGTGCTGTCGCGGGCGGGGCTCATCCGCGCCCAGAGACGCAGCCGCTCGATCGTCTATCGCGCCGATCTTGATCGGCTGGGCGACCTGGTGCTGTTCCTGCTGAAGGACTGCTGTCAGGGCCGCGCCGAACTTTGCCAACCCCTGCTGGCCGAACTGGCCCCCTGCTGCGACTGAGGCCCCCATGGACGTCGTCATCTATCACAATCCCGCCTGCGGGACGTCTCGCAACACCCTGGCCCTGATCCGCCACGTCGGGATCGAGCCCCATGTGATCGAATATCTGAAGACCCCGCCCAGCCGGGCCCTGGTGGCGCAGATGGTCGAACGGATGGGCGGATCGGTGCGCGATATCCTGCGCGAAAAGGGCACGCCCTATGCGGAGCTGGGCCTGGGCGACCCCGGCCTGTCGGACGATCAGCTGCTGGATGCGATCGAGGCCCATCCGATCCTGATGAACCGGCCCATCGTGGTCTCGCCCCGCGGCGTGAAACTGTGCCGCCCGTCCGAGGCGGTGCTGGACCTGCTGCCGGCGGAGGGACTGAAACCCTTCACCAAGGCGGACGGCGAGGTGGTGATCGACGCCGACGGCCGCCGGGTCGGGGGATAGCAAAAAGGCGTCCTCCCGGATCGGAGGACGCCTTCAGGGTTTTTAGCGTGGGTCGCCCGTTCAGGCGGCCTTCCCGGCCTTCTTGGCGGCCAGCTTGTCCTGGTGGGCCTTCATGCCGGCTGAGATCAGTTCGGCGGCCTCGCCGGCGTCGCCCCAGCCCTTGACCGTGACCGACTTGCCCTTCTCCAGGTCCTTGTAGCGGGTGAAGAAGTGTTCGATCTGTTCGATCAGGATGGCCGGCAGCTGACGATAGCTGGCGATCTCGGTGTAATAGGGGTTCAGCTTGTCGACCGGCACGGCCAGGATCTTCTCGTCGCCGCCGGCCTCGTCCACCATCTTCAGCACGCCGATCGGGCGCGAGCGGATGACGCAGCCCGGCACCACCGGCGTCGGGTTCAGCACGATCACGTCGCAGGGGTCGCCGTCGTCCGACAGGGTATGGGGAACGAAGCCGTAGTTGCCGGGATAGTACATGGCCGTGTGCAGGAAGCGGTCGACGAACAGGGCGCCGGACTCCTTGTCCATCTCATACTTCACCGGCAGACCGCCTTGCGGGATCTCGATGATGACATTGATGTCCCAGGGAGCGTTCGGGCCGACCGGAATGGCGTCGAGGTTCATGGCGGGTCTTTGCTGCGACTGCGAAAATCTTGAAAGCGAGGGGTGATAGGACGGGCGGGCCGCCTGGGCAAGGGCGACGTGCGTTCAGACCCTTGCGCCCGGCGTCGGAGCGGGTTCACTAGGCGCCATGACCTGGATCGACTGGACCGCCCTGACCCTCTTTTTCGTCTGCTGGCTGGGCTATGGGCCGATCCTGAGATTCATCGCCCGGCACGGCGGCGCCCTGAACGAGGACATGGTCCATGTCCGCAATCGGTGGATGGCGGCCATGACCCACCGCGAGATCCGGCTGGTGGACAGCCAGCTGATGGGCCATTCGATCAATTCGGCCTCGTTTTTCGCCTCGACCAATCTGCTGCTGATCGCGGCGGTGGGGGGGATTCTGTTCGGCGGGGAGAGCAAGCTGGAAGGCTTCGCCGCCGTGGGGGCCGAAAACGTGCCGATCCGCATTCTGGAGGCCAAGCTGGCCCTGGTGCTGATGTGCCTGGCGCGCGGCTTTTTGGACTTCATCTGGGCCCTGCGTCAGATGAACTACGCCCTGGCCCTGATCGGGGCGGCGCCCGAGATCCAGTCCGAAACGGACCGCAAGGCCTATGGCCAGGCGGCGGGGGAGTTGCTGAACCCCGCGCTCAGCGCCTTCAGCCAGGGGGTTAGGGGCTATTATTTCGCCCTGGCGGCGGCGGCCTGGCTGTTCGGCCCGATGTGGCTGGCCCTGGGCGTGGCTTCGGCCTTCGGCCTTCTGATCTATCGCCAGGAGGCGTCGCCGGCCGCGCGCGCCATTCGCAACGCCCGCCGTCTGCTGGGAGAAGGCTGATCATTGTGCAGGCGCACAACGGGCTTCCCGCGCGGTGTGGCGCCTATGAGGCGAATTAGGACCGTAACCGCCGTAATTGCGTAACATCCTGTGACCGTCAGGACGCGCAGAGCCCTTGACCGTTTGTGCGTTGCAACCTAAGTTCTCCTCTGACGCCTCCGGGCGTCTTGCCCTTCCTGGGCGTTTCCTCCCTATAGACTTTCATGCCGCGCCTCCGGGCGCGGCTTTTTTTTTTGGCTGATCGCCGATAAGTCGCGCCGGCCTAAACGCCCCAGGGCTCAGAGCACAGGGCGGCGATGACGCGGGTCAGGGCCTTGTGCGTCTTCTGATAGGCGGCGTTGGGCGCCTGGCGGCCCTCGTCCAGATACAGACGGCGGTTCAGTTCGATCTGGACGGCGTGAAACCCCTCCTTCGGCCGGCCCCAGACCTGGGTGGACCAGCCCCCGGCGTAGGGGTGGTTCAGGCCCACCCGCCAGCCCAGCCCCTGGAACAGGTCGCGCAGCCGCCGCGTCAGCCGCGGATCGCAGGCGGCGCCGTGTCGGTCGCCCAGCACCACCTCCACCCCGGCGGCCCGCGCCGGCATCGAATGCCAGTCGATCAGCAGTGCGCGCCCCTGGCGGGCCAGGGTCTGACGCATCAGGCCCTCCAGCGCCTGATGATAGGGCCGGTGGACCGCCGCGATCCGGGCCTCCGCCTCGGCCCGCGACAGGCGCCGGTCATAAAGCGGCAGGCCGTCGCCGCTGCGGCGGGGGATGACGCCGTATCCGGCTCGGGTCTTGGCCCCGACCGCACCGTCAGCCCCTTCGATCAGTTCGGGGTCCAGTTCGGCGGGGTCACGGTTCAGATCCACATAGGCGCGGCCGATCCGGCCCTCGATCAGGGGCGCGCCGCACGCCGGCCCGGCCTGCACCAGGGCGTTGACCCGGGCGTCCTCCGCGCTCTTCAGACTGGCGTCCGCCAGGCCGGGGGCGGGCGCCATGTCCGCCGGATAGAGGTCGCCGGAATGGGGTGAGGCGAAGACCAGGGCCGTCTGGGGCGCGTCCGCAGGCGGCGTCGTGATCGCGAAATTGGCGCCGGCCGGGGTCATGTCCACCGCATAGCGCGTTTCGCTGTGGAAGGAAGTCGTGCGACCGGCGAATTTCATCGCCGGTTTACCGTTGTGAGCCTAGCGTCGCTCCTCTGAATTCAAGGGGCCTTTTCGAATGGCGCGCATCCTCCTGGCCGAAGACGACAGTTCGCTGCGCGGGTTCCTGACCCGCGCCCTGGAGCGGGCGGGCCATCAGGTCATCGACTGCGAAAACGGCGACGACGCCATCGACGCCCTGGAGCACGGCCCCTACGACCTGCTGCTGACCGACATCGTCATGCCCGGCGCCGACGGGATCGAGGTGGCCCGCGTCGCCGCCGCCCGCCAGCCCGGCCTGCGCATCATGTTCATCACCGGCTTCGCCGCCGTCGCCCTGACCGCCGCCCAGGCCTCGCCCCAGGCCAAGGTCCTGTCCAAACCCGTCCATCTGCGCGACCTGGTCAATGAGGTCGAACGGATGGTGGCGGCCTGAGCGTTGAAATCGCTACGGTTTTCCAGAAATCTCGTTGCGGCGGTCAAAGCCGCTTGATGCGGGCCGGTCGTGCCGCTATACGACCGCCCTTCCCGCTCTCGAACCGATCGAGAGCCGCCACGGCGGACGCGTAGCTCAGCGGGAGAGCACTACGTTGACATCGTAGGGGTCACAGGTTCAATCCCTGTCGCGTCCACCACTCTTTTCAATGAGTTAGCTCGATCGGCCGCACGATCGCTTACCACTTACTTACCAAGTAAGCCGGACTCTGCACGGCGGCTCGCCTTCTAAGTAAGGGGCGCTGCAATCGCGACAGAGGACGAGCGCTGATGGATACGATTCTCGCGAACGCTGTCGGCTCGATCCAGATTGGCATCGAAGATTATCTGAAGAGCGACGAACGCCGGATCCTTTCGGCCGTTCGGAATATCCAGGCCGGCATTCTCCTGCTGGCTAAGGAGCAGCTACGGCGGCTGTCGCCGACCGGTTCGAACGAAGTGCTTCTGCGAAAGAAGATCGTCGCGAAGGCCACCGGTGCGGGCGTGCAGTTTATCGGAGATGGCAAAAAGACGCTCGACGAACATGAGCTCCTTGTCCGGTTCTCTGACTTGGGGATCGTCGTGAACTGGCAGCCCCTGAGAGAGCTGACCCGCCGACGCAACGAGCTGGAGCATTACCGGACGGACGCGTCGGTCGAGACCCATCGAGAGCTCGTTGCAGGCTCTGCCGTGATCATTCGCGACCTGGTGCAAAACGTTTTGGGTGAAAATCCTCAAGATCTTCTCGGGGTCGATTGCTGGTCCGTGATGCTGGAGACGGAAGCAGTCTACGAAGCCGAGCTGCTGCGGTGCCGCGAAACTCTGAACGCAATCGCATGGCGCTCGCCCACAATGGCGTCCGCTGTCGATCAGATCGAGTGCAACGCCTGTCATTCCAAGCTGATCGAGCAGAGGGTGTTCGAGAACACCGACCAAATGGCTGCTGAGTTTCGCTGCGTCACGTGTTCCAATACGCCAGACGTCTCGCAGGTTATCGAGGGAGCCTTGCAGCAGGCGTTGTTCGCGGATCTCTATCTGGCCGCCACGGAGGGTGGTGAACCCCCGCTTTGGCAGTGCTTGGACTGCGATGCCGACGCCACGGTGATCGACGAGGGTTTCTGCGCGGTGTGCGGGTCTGGGCTCCCTGTGGAAACTTGCGCGGTATGCCACAAGGACCTGACTCGCGACGAAATCGCGGTGAACTCGGCGCTCTGCAGCTACCATCTTTATCAACTGGAGAAGGACGACTGACCGCGGTCAGCGACTCTCCTCCGCCCGAAGTCATGTGAGGACCTGTGGCAAAGAAACCCGCGAAGCCGCGCAGGGCCTCGAAGCGCCGGCTGTGGTCCGACTACGAAGATGTTTCCCGATACGTCCTGGAGCAGCTTCGAGGTCGCTTAGGGTTGGCGGCGGTCGAGCCCAAGCAGACGCTCACTGGTTTGAACAGCGGGACGGACTGGGAAGTGGACGCCAAGTGCATTCGAGATGGAGATGCCGCCGTCCTGATCGTGGAGTGCCGACGGTATAAGAGCCGGCTGACTCAGGAAGCTCTGGCGGCTATCGCCTACCGGATACGGGACACACGATCGGCCGGCGGCTTCACCATCAGTCCTATGAAGCTGCAGAAGGGTGCGAAAAAAGTCGCAGACGCAAACAGCGTCCGACACATTCAGCTCCATCCAGACAGCACGCCGGCTGCCTGGTTCGCGTTGATCGATGACGTGTTTCACGTCGGGTTCGTAGATGAGGTGAAGGTTGGCACCTTCGACACCATGGAGCTGACGGTCCGTGGGCCGGATGGACAGGTTATCGAGCGGCAGACCTACCCTTAATGCTGACAGAACCGTGTCAGGGGGGCCACGGCAGATCGCTCTCCCATGGGAGACTTTTGGCGCGACCGAGATCGAAATCCGGATCGTTGGGCAGGTCATCCGAGAGCTGGACGCGTTGAAGGTCAAGTCCGGCCGACCCGGTCGGCTGGCACGCGACATCAGCGGCCAGATCCGGACCCTACTCGGACAGCCTGATCGTTCCGACGTCATCAAGACCACCACGCCTTATGTGGTGCGTCGACTCCGGCTGGGCACCAACGAAGTGCCGGGCAAAATGCGCGACGGCATAAATCTCGATCACGGCGACAAGGTCATATTGAATCAGCATTTATGGCTCGTCGGTTGCTGCGTCCATAGACTGGCGATCCGCCTCGAGAACCCGAGCCGCCGCAGACCGCTGACCAGCCCGCCCCTCATGTTTAGATCACCGCGCCGCAGGGCTTGGGGAGCCAGAGGCGGCAGGCCCTTCCGCCTATGTGCGAGTGGGCTCAGGTCGAAGCAGCAGACGGCCTTTCTCTGCGTCTTGCGTTCCTGGAGCCATCACGCAACCTTTTGCGCATGCGCTTTGTGACCCGTCCGCCTCCTAGCGTCTTGCACACGGTCATCCGGGAGCTGTGGCTGCTGGAAGATGACGGCGCCATGAGCGCAGGACTTCCCAAGCCGTATGTTGAATTGGTCGTAAGCCTGAGCGGCGTTCACTGGTGGCGGGCCGCTCCGGACGCCGTTGAGCATCGCTATGCCGAAAGCTGGCTGACACCGGTCCAGGACGGCCCTCGATACGCCAGGGCGGACGGACCGAGACGGCTTATGGGGGCCCGTCTGGAGCCCTGGTTGGCTTCGGCCCTCTTTGGCCCCCTACCGCCGGGCGACGGCCGCCCCCCACCATGTTTGGATCTCTTGATCGGCGACGATGCAGCGGCTTTGCGCAGCACATTGATGGCCGCCCCGGATGAGCCGGCGGCCTTCGAACACTTCGCCTCATGGCTGGAAACGCATGTGTCGACAAAGGCCGCGGCCATTTCGTTTTGTGTAGACACGCTGTCGGCACGGACAACGCGGCGCAGGTATGCGCGCGAGATGGGGATATCTCCAAAGCGCTGGCAGCTTTTGCATCGGTTGGACGGCCTCCTGCGGGATCCGGATCTATGGGCCAAGACCAAGCCGTTGGCCCTCCTCGCCCAAGAGCATGGATTTGCCGATCAGGCCCACATGAGCCGCGAAATGAAGCGGCTGACCGGTGCGTCACCCGGCGGCCTGCGCCGTCGGGATCATCGGGGCCCCCCTCATCTTGTTCGGCAGGACTGACCGAATTGTTCAAGACCCTCTGCCGGCCGCTCGTTAGCCAAAAAGCAGGAGGACCTCATGGCCATCTTGCGCAAGGTTTTGTCTGTCGGCGGCGGCGTGATTGTCGCGGGCGCTGTGATCGCGGGCGTGGAGGCTGTAGGCCACGCTCAGTTTGAGGGGGAAGGCGCTTTCGGCGCGGCGGTTGTTGGCTACGGCCTGGGCGCGGCGACCGGGGCTTTCACGGCCGCGCGGATCGCCGACCGCCTATGTTCGATCATCGTCACCGGCCTTTTGGCGATTCTGGCGACGATCAACCTCTTCGCCTTCCCCCACCCGTTGTGGTTTGCGCCGGCCGCCGCGATCGCTCTTCTGATCGGCTGGGTCGTCGGCTCGCGGGCGGCTGACATGGGTCGCGGCGTCGGCGACAGGGCGTCATGACCGCGTTCGCGCCGGTCTATGAAGCCTTGAGGGCGATGATGATCGCGGCCGCTCCCAAGGCGGTCATCGCCTCGGATTTGCCGGGCGATCTTGTCCTCCACACGACCGACATTGATCCCAAGACCGGCAAGCCGGTGTGGTTTGGAGCGGTGTCGATCAAGCGGACCTACGTGGCCTATCACCTGTTTCCGCTCTACTCGACGCCCCAACTCGGCCACGACCTGTCGACGGAACTCTCGCGGCGACGCCAAGGCAAATCCTGCTTCAACTTCACGAAGGAAGAGCCTGTGCTGTTCGCGGAACTCGACCGCCTGACACGCAAGGCTGCTGATCCTCTCGGGTAGGGAAAATCAGGGTTGGGGCATCTAGGCTCTGCGTATGACCACCACCGACGGCCGAGGCCGCCCCGCTCACGCTGACATTCTGACACTCGCTGAGTGGCGGGTAGCAGAAGACGTGCGGCACGGAATGACCAACCGCGTCATCGCCGAACGCCAGGGTGTCAGCGTGAATGCCGTGAAGTTCCACGTTGCGAACGTCCTCTCCAAGCTCGGCATGTCCAGTCGCGCCGAGCTGCGCCGCTGGGACGGCGTTCGCAGGGATAGCCCCCTTGGCCAGACCGCCTCTTCAAATTCGACGCCGACGAGCCTTTCCGACATTGGCCAGATCGCCCGCAGCGTCGGCTCCATCGATGTCGCAACCGCGTGGTATCGGGACGTTCTGGGCCTGTCTCATCTTTACAGCTTCGGCAAGCTGGCGTTCTTCGCCTGCGGGCCCCTTCGTCTGATGCTGAGTGAAGGCGACGGGGTAGCGGAATCGATCATTTACTTCCGCGTCACCGACATTCGCTCTGTGCACCGGGCTCTCTGCGCGCGCGGGATCGTCTTTCGTTCTGCGCCCCACCGCGTGCATCGACACGAAGATGGATCGGAGGAGTGGATGGCCTTCTTCGACGATCCCGACGGCCGACCGCTTGGCCTGATGTCCCTTGTTCCCTTTCCCGAAGCCCATGCAGAGGATGACCTGACATGACCTATCGGTCGCTGCTGACCGCCCTTTCGACCTGCATCGTGGTCGCCATAACGCCCTGCGCATCGGCGACCGCTCAACAGGCTGCTTCCTCTGTTGAGCTGGCAGGCCACAAGGTTCACCAGCTGGCTCTCACCACAACCGACCTCGAAAGAGCAGTCCGGTTTTACCGTGACACACTGGGGCTTCCGTTTCTGTTTGAGAGCAACGGAATGGCGTTCTTTGATGTCGCCGGTGTGCGCCTGATGCTGGCGCTTGATCCGGCGCGAACCGACGCTCCGCCGACCTCGATCGTTTACTTCGATGCACCGAACTTCAACACGACCCACGCGCGGTTGGTAGGGACTGGCGTGGAACTGGAAGGGCCGATCGAGACCGTGCAGAGCACACGTGAGGGCGATCTGCGCATCCAGCAATTCCGCGATCCCGACGGCAATGTCTTGGCGATCATGGGGCTCGTAAGACGCGGCTGAAGTCTGCGCGTATCCGGCCCTAACGCTCAATGCTGCCCTTCGCTCAGCCCGGGCCGCGGCCCACACGATGGATTCGGACGGGCGGGTTGGTAACGTGCGGCATGACCCGTGTGATCGCCGCCATTTTCCCGCGTGCCTATCCTCCTGTCCTTGTCGGTTGGGCGGGCGCTGTTCTCATAGTGACCAGCCTGTATTTCCTCGTCTTCGTGGTGACCGAGCACCACATTCTCAAGGGCGACGCACTGGTCTGGGCGGCCTGTAACGGCTTTCCTCATGTTCTCCTCGCTGTCCCTCTGGTAGACAGGGTCGGCCCCAAACTCGGCAGGTTGCGACTCTGGGGAGCGGTCGCCTTGGGCGTATCGGCCGCGCTGGTCTACGCCGCCCTGGCCTACAGCGCGACGATCTTCCTTTTGGCGCTCACCAGCAGGATCGAGGCCGACGGCTTATGGGTGGAGTTCTTCCAAGGGCAGGCTGTCGTCTGGCAGAGCTTCCAGGCGCTGGCCTATGCCGCGCTGGCTCTGACGGTTGGCCTGCTATTGGAGGCTCGCCGGGATGTCGCCATGTTGCGATCAGTCAAACCGTCCGAACCCGTGGCTCGCAACTGGCTCGTTCGGACGTCGGACGGCATCGTCCCGATCGACCCCAGAGAGCTGATCCGGATCGAGGCTGACGGCGACTACGTCAGGATCATCCTTCCTCAGCGCACCCTGATGTCCCGCATCGAGCTTGGCGAATGCGCCCGCCGACTCGCCGGCCTGCCGTTTATGCGGATCCATCGCTCCCATATGGTGAATAGCGACGCGATCGTGCGCGCGGAGCCCGCCGGCAACGGCAGGTTGCTCATCCAGCTTCGAAATGGCGATCAGGTCACGACTAGCCGAGAGGGCGCCCGTCTGGTCCGCGAGGCGAGCCTTTAGCGGGCCCGACGTCTGTCGGTTCATCCCCCACGGTGTCCGCTCGTCGCATTTTTCCGCTGTCCAAAGCAAAACGCGTCAAGTCGCCGGAGTCTCTCGCCTCGGAGCCTATCATGAAAGCGCTACTTCCCCTGTCTCTCTCGCTGACCCTTGTCTGGGCAAGCGTTTCGCCTGCCCATTCGCAATCCGATCCGGCGGTCGTGTCCTCTACTCGGATCACGATGCGCGATGCCTATGCGATCGGCGAGGTTCCTGAGCTGCGGGTCGAAGGGTTGACGCCGGGAGAGACAGTTGGGTTCCACCTGCTGCGGCAGATGACGCGTTGGGTGTCCGACGGATCCGGTGGATGGCGTCCCGAGCCGACGCTGATGCATGGCTGGGCCACTTATGTGGTCGATGAAACCGGCATAGTGACGACAGCGTCCGCAGCGCCTCAACAGGGAACCAGCCTGGTCGTAGGACCCAGAACCCTCTTCTGGTCGGCGCGCCGGAGCGATGATCCGGCGGTCGCGGAACAGGCCTTCGCCAGACAGGACGTGTCGCTCCAAACAGATACGATCCTCGCGTTGCGTGTGACACGGGGCCGGGAAGTCATCGCCGAGCATCGGTTCGGGATCGACCGCTTCCGCGCCTCGATGACCCGCGTCGACGTTGTTTCCCCCGATCTGGTTGGAGTCTTCGCCGCTCCGGCGGGCGCTGAGGCCCGACCCACGGTGATCCTGCTTCACGGAAGCGAGGGAGGTAACCTCACCAAGGCCCGTGCCGAGGCGCAGCGATATGCCGAGGCGGGGTTTGCGGCTTTCGCCCTGGCCTATTTTGCCTGGCCTTACGAGGCCGAGGGTTTGCCGCTGCCCCCTGGCCACCACAACATTCCGATCGAGTTGCTGGATCGAGCGCGCCAGTGGCTGTCTGCGCGGCCTGAGGCGGATGTCCAGCGGATCGCGCTCGTCGGCAATAGCAAGGGCGGTGAATTCGCGATGATCGGCGCTGCTACGTATCCGTGGGTGCGGGCTGCGGTCGGTTGCGTTCCCAGTGACGTGGTCTGGGAAGGGTATGGCGATGCCTTCTCATCTGGCGACGATCGATCCGTTCCCGCTCCCGGAACATTTTCGAGCTGGTCCCTCAATGGGCGCCCGCTGGCCTACATTCCAACCTATGCGGACAGGCGGGACGGATTCATCGACAATACAGATCGCTATGATCGAGCGCGCGCGGAGTTCGCTCGCGAGGCCCGCGCCGCCCGGATCCCGATTGAACGCACCGGTGCATCGCTCTTCCTGATTGGAGGGGACCGCGATCGGACCTGGAGCAGCGGATCGATGGTCCGTAGTCTAGCCAACGCCATGGACGCCGCCGGGCGCGGCGCACAGGTCGAGACCTACATAAGCCCTGCAGGCGGCCATTTCCTTTGCGGCGACGGCCTTTATCCCCACCGCCTTTGGCAGGTCGATGATCCCTCCGCCTTTGCCCCGATCCTTGACGAGCAAGGTCGGGCGGAAGCTGAAGCTTGGGTGGCGAAGGTCGATTTTCTCAGGCGATCCCTCGGCGAAGATAGCCGTTGACCGGCGCCTGTTCGGCAGCTGTCCGGACATCACCGAGGGAACTTGATCAGACCTCAACCCATCATCGGGCCTGCAATAGCGTGCGTGATTTGCTCGGGTCTCCATGAGAACGAGAAACGCAGTGGGGCCGCTGTGCGCCAGAAGCATTCCGTCTGTGGCTCTAATGCGGACAGGCCTGTGCCGATGGGCGTGGTTGGATGCATCTGCACGTTCTAGGGCTCATCCCGGGGCCCCCGTGCACGGTCCTCGGCAGTCCCACCCGTCCTGACCGTTCGAAGGTCCGCCCCACGTGGCGACATCACAGCCGCCTGCCCCGAGGTAAGGGCCGGTGCAATCGTCCTTAACGGGTCGGCATCCGCTGTGAAGCTGACCAGAAACTAGCCAGAAATGGATGTGATTAGATGAAATCAATCGGTATCAGATGGCACGCTGCGCCGAAAAACATGAGTGTTTTCAGCGATATTGGGCGGGGAGTCCTTTCGTGACTGTGTGGCGTCCCTCAGCCGATGGGCGCCTCAAGGTCATCATGGGTTTGTCAGACGCCGACGCGCCCCAATAGTCCATCGGTTGCGGTCGCGCACATTTCACATCCGACGGGCCCGACAGAAACCCGACACTCGGGTGCGCGGTCTTGTCAGATGGAAACATCAATGTTGGCTCGCTTGGAGCGAAAGCAAACGCGCTGTTAGGGCGCCGGAGGTACAACGATGAAATTACTCGCCCAGGGGTCCAAGCTTTGGGGACCGGCGGTTGGCCGCTCTGTGGTTAGGAGCGATGGCCTCCGCGGCCGTGGCGCAGGTGCGCGACGTGCCCAACGCGGCCATCATGGAGGTGATCGGCGACTACGAGCGTGGGATGCGAGACGCCGATGCTGCCGCGCTGGAGCGGGCGTTTGCACCGCGCGGCCAGTATGTGTTCCGCCGCCGTGTGGACGGAACTCCCACGATCGGCGTTCAGGCGTTCGAAGAACTGACGAGCGCCTGGGCGTCAGAACCGGACGCCGCGGCTTGGATCGAGGTGCACGAGATCAGCTTGAACGGTCCTGACTCCGCTTTCGCCCGGGTCACCCTCCACTTCGACGGAACGGCCTACCGCGACCAGCTGAATCTCTACCGTTTGGGAACAGAGTGGCGGATCGTCGCCAAGGTATCCGAGGTGATACCTTGAAAGCCGCTTGTAGTTAGCCGCCCGGAGAATCGGCCTTTCAATCGTCCTGCCGGACCAGAGCGGTCTATTCACCGCATGTTCTGCGGCGAATAGACCGACCATTCACCGCAAACGAGGCCTCGGGATTGCGATGCAGGACCGAGCCAGATGCTAGAAGCCAACACACCTCTCTCGCCCGCGGGCGTTAGTGATGCGCGCTTCCGAGGGAAGGGCCCGCCATGCGAAGGAAACTCTCCACCAAGCCGGGGATTTCGGTCGCCAGTATGGGCCCCTCCACCCAAACGATCGCGTTCTCGCGGCCATTCACCGGCCACAGATCGGCGGACTTCTGCAGCGGCTGATCATCGAGCTTTAGGTCGAAAATCAGGCCGCTGATCACGAAGCGCCAAAACCGCAATCCTTCGATCCGCCAGGGCGTAGGCAGGATGCCGATATTCAAAGGTCTGAAGGCGCCGTCTAGGATTTGATGCTGGGTCACTATCAGCTCAGGTTCCCAGCCGAAATCCGCCTCAAAAAGCCGACGTTCGAGTCGGGTCCGCACCGGACCCAGGAAATCCTCTCCGGTATCCCGCATCATAACAGCCGCTTTGCGCCACACGCATGCACACGCAAACGTCACCAGCAAATCTGGGCGGCTCAGCGAAATCTCTCGAAAGGCCGCATTGGTGGCTGACGCCGCCGCGGCCACATGTTCCCGGCAGAAGCGGATGGCATAGCGGTCTGCTTCGCCCAGAGCCGCTTCATGCTGACTGCACAAGATGCGGTCATCCCAATCTCCGGATTGCACCGTTCGTCGGCCCGGACCATCCTTACGCTGACCAAGGATGGGGTCTCCACGCTTCATGTCGTGGAAAAGGGCCCGGGGGAGAATGTGGGCCTTCACTGTCCGGCTTTCGCCGCAGACCATGCACCCCACGCAATCCCCCCGTTCAACGGTCGGGCCGCTCCCCGCCGCCCTCCTGCGCGTCGCCCGCACTGCTGAAAGTCTCGAGATCTTTCAAAAAGCGGGTGAGGTGACGCAACTTCAGCAGGTCACCTTCGTCGGGACCATCCGGGTCGAAATGCATGACCTCGTTGCGGATCTTCGCCGCGTCCCGCAGATACTGACAAAACGTCGCCCGGTCGACTGTCAGGCGGGACTTGGTCCAGCGGCCAGGCTCTTCGAGAAGCCTTACATATTCGCCAAACGTCAGATCATCGACCCTTGTGATCGCCCTGCCCTGGTCGGCCGGCGCGCGCGCCGCAGCCAGTTCCGAAACGTCGAAGCGCCGCGCGATCATGCCTCTCAACAGGTTTTCGATTTCGCTCAAAAGGATAAAGGGCTCGGAAATCGTACGGAACTGAACGCTTAGATCGTTGGCGGTGATAAGCCCGGAGATTTGACGGTCATCACCCCGCACAAGCACATACTCGTGCGCCAGCACGAGGGGGATCGCTTCGAACAACGAGCGATTGGAGCGAATCTCGTGCGACGGCTCGATGACCTCTCTCGCCGCCAGTGTCTGAGGCCGCGGCCCATCCTGAGATAGCGCGAGGTGCGCGCCGATAGACCGCCAGCTGACGACGCCGACCACGTCACGCGAGTTCGGCATGACGGGAACCTGCGAGAAGTCGTTCGCCATCATGATGGTGATGGCCTCGATGAGAGGCGCATCTGGCTTCACCGACACAATCCCTTGAGTGGCGGACGCCAGCTTGCTGATCCGGTAGGTCGGATCACCCCGCACCAAATCAGCCGCCTCGCTGCTTTCGTCGAAGGCGGCGCTATCCTCCGAGGCCGTGGAGTCGGCGCTTTCGGGCTGTTCCGCAGACGAAGCCTCCCGATCCGGCTCACCCACGATGTAGATGCTTTCGTCGAGCCATACCGTTTCGAAATCGGGCTGGGTAATCAGGCCGGCCTCTTCCAGATCGTCCCGGATTTCCTCAACCACGTAGCGTCCGCGACGCTTAGCCCCGTAGGCGTCCAGGAGCTCACGAGGCGTCAATATGACGTAGCGGCCCTGGGAGACTTGCTCAGCCGCATCCGCCAGCAATTTGTTCATACGCTTTCACCCCGTCTGAGGCCCTTTCCGGTGGAAGCGCTGCTAGATCGCGAGCGGCCGGACATGGTGGTCTCTCACCCACTGACGCCAGGCCTCGACGTCATAATCGGCTGCGGCCAGCAAGCTGACGGTCCCGTCTACAGCCAGCTCCAGAAGTTCGGCGTCTTCCTGGATCGCCTGGTCGATGTTCCAGAGCCGGCGGGTTCGCTCCGCGACGCGAACCGCGTGGGCAACCTCGAGCGGTTGCCTCTGATGAGCCTGTCCGGGTTCCAGCAGCCTGCGTGGGCCAGGGGTGATCTTGTAGGCGATCGCCAGCATGTCAGGGCTGTCGGCGAAGACCCTGTAGGCATAGGCGCTCTTCAGCTCGACGTTGGCGGGATGGTTGGGCTGCTCGTGCAGTAGCTGCAGGAGATACTTCGACAAACCAATCGTGAAGAGCTTGAGAAAGCGCTCGTCGCGAGCCGACCAGAGTTCGGTCATCTCCGCTACATAGGTGTTACGGGTGAGCCCCAGAGTTTCGACGATGGCGCCGATGAACTCCTCCGACTGCTGGGTGTTGGACCGGATCGCCGCCTGAAAATCTCCCATGGGATCGCCGAGGTCCGCCGGGGTTGCTCTGGTGGTTATCCAGAGCAACCAGGGTTCGTCGCGCTTCGCCTGGTGTGCGAGCAGCACTTTGAGCGCGTGGTAGGTCGTTACCTGGCGCCCTTTGGGGGTGAACGCCAGGTGGTCGCAGCCATCGATGTTGACGATGTCGAACGCGGCTTGGGACTTCAGCTTTTCCGCTGTGTGAGACCCAGGAACCGCGATGTCCTCGAGCCGGTCGGGATGGACCATTATGTTGTCGGTGATCACATCGGCCTGACGCAGGGCGGCCTCGGTCTTGAAGCGCTTGGCGCTCTGCGGGCTGTCGGCGTCTGAGCCGCTGCTGTCGAAGCCGAAGTACTCGATTTTATGCCCGGCGGGAGCGCAGACGGTCGCCAGCGCCCGAACATCCAGCATATCCGGACCGGGGAGGGTGAAGTAGCGCAGCGTCCGGGGTTGCTCCACGTGGTCTCTCAAGTAGACCTCGACCTGACTCACCCACTGCTTCTGACGCACCACCTGCTTGACCGGGTGATGCCAGGGCGCAAATCCAGCCGCGTCGGCGGGCATGGGTTCAGGAACAGTCGCCAGGTCCTCGCCGAACACGGCGATGAGATCTTCGTCCTCTGGCGCGGCTGCCGCAGCTTCGGCCGGATGCGCGTTGTTTACAGGAGCGTCGGTCATCAGCGGCGCTCCAGGAAGATCTGGAGAATTTCGTCGATCAGGCTCTGCTGCTCGTCGTAGTTCAGCGCCTCCAGCAGGCCGTAGGCCGTGAGGACCTGAACAAGGGCGCTGGCGCGAACCTCCCGCGCTGCCCGTTCTGCTCCGGGGGCGTTGTGAATGGAGGTCAGCTTGCGGCGGTCGAACGCTGAACCGCCTGCGCGGCGGTGTACTTCGATTTCTTGTGCGCTGTCTGTGAATGCGATGTCGGGCGGCGGCTCGCTGCCTTGCCGGAACTGCCAGACATCTTGGGCGAACTGGAGGATGGCGTCCTGAGTGGCGGCTTGATCGGTCGCTTGCCGCTCTTCCCGCAGCCGCGCTGTCAACTCCTTTTGCCGGTTCGTCACCTGGCGAAGCGCCCGGTGCAGCCACGTCGAAACCAGCTGGAAATGTGGGTGAGCGAAGTTGAACGACTCGCGATCGATATTGAGCGCTGCATCGAGCCCGTGTTTGACGAACAACTCCGATGTAATCTGTCTCAGGCGCTGGGTCTCAAGGACGGGGTAGCTGAAGAAGGAGCGGTCGAAGAGCGCTCCCGAAGCCCCGCGAATGCGGACCAAAACGCCGTTGTTTTCCTTAGGGATAATCCGGCCGTTCCAGAACAGGTAGCCCTCGAGCTCCAGCGCGCCTCCGCTTTGGCCCGGCGCCACGCGGGACAGGTCGGGCGCATAGCGGCCGACCATCAGGATCGAGCTCTGAAGCCCGCGCTCCGTGCTCTGATGGAACTTGAAGCTGACGGGCCGCCGCAGTTCGATGCCATCAATAAGCACCCGGAATTCGCCCGCCGGATGATCAAGACCGTCGGTGAGCTTGGGCTGGCCCGTGACGTTGCGCGCCACGGCTTGCCGGACGGTCTGACCGGGCGCCAGGGGGACCTCGATCGCGCTGTCCCTCGCCGCATTGCTGAGCCAATAGAGCCGGATGCGGTCCTTCGCGGTCAGGTCAAATGGATGTCCATCCACGTATGGGACCGGCGCCGCGAGGCCGAGCGACCAGACCATCTGCAAGTAGTAGTCGAAGGTGTTTTCAAGATCGGGCCGGTAGAGATGGCTGAACTGGTCCTCGATGCCCTTCAACATCGCGCGCATTCGGTCGGACGCTGGCGCAGCTTCACTCCAGGGAAACTGGGGCTTGCGGGTCAGCTGCACCGTGTTTTCCGCGGAGTTCAATCCGCCGCTGATCCATCCCGAATGGAAGCGCGGCGCGGTGATGTTGAGCTGGCGGGCCTCTTCCCAGTCCCCTCGCTGCTCTGCCTCCTCGCGATTTTCGACTGCCCGCCAGCGCTCTGCATCACGCAGGATGTCGCGGACCGCAGGTTTGAGGTCATCCAGGAGGATGTCGGTCCCGTGGGCAGCAAGATCACTTGTTCCCTCGCGCGTTATCGTGACCGTTCCGCTCAAGGTGACATCGTCGCTGTCGTCCTGGTCAGGCTCTTCCAGCTGGCGGAGCTGAATCTCTGCGATAAGACGGTAAGGCCGGTCGGCCATCTTGGTGACGATGCGGAAGCGCCGCGCGAGCTGGCTGACCGAGAACAGCCCGATGCCTATTTTTCCGATTATTGGGCGCCCGCCCTTGGTCTTGCTCGGATCGGCAGCGTCGGTGATACCAAGCTCGGCGCCCTCAGACTGCCGTTTGGCACTGCCGCCGATAGACTTGACCAGACGCGACAGCGTCTGGTGGGACATCCCCTGCCCATCGTCACGCACATAGATCCGGCTGAAGCGCGGGGCGTCAGTCAGGATGGTGACTGTGTTGGCGTCAGCATCCCAAGCATTCGAAATCAGTTCTCGCAGCGCGGAGGCTGGCTCGCGGTAAATCCCGTCCGTGACACGCGCTATGACGCGATCGCTCGCCTGCAGCTTCGTCTGGACGGGCTGCCCCTCATTGTCGGCGGAGGCCAGAAAGCTCTCGAGCTCTGACCGGCTGTCGGCATATGCTGTGTCTGACAATCCCGCCCCCGTGTATCTTGCGACGACCCCATAGTCTCTCAGGTCCCCTCACCTTCGGTCCCGGCATCGTCTATTCTTCGATGGCGGCGCGAGAGGTTTTCGTCAACTCCCCCTCCGGTTGTCCGCGCAGCGGCTTGAGAAAGTCTTGGATGATGCGTGAAAGCTTGGACGGGTCGGTCGTCTCGCATTCCCAGATGACGAGTGATCTCCATCCCGCCTGTGCGAGAGCGGCCTGAGCCGACGCATCCCTCGCGATGTTCCGGTCGAGCTTTTCGGACCAGTAACCGGTGTTGGACTTCGGGCGGCGGCCGTCGGCGCATTGCTGGGCGTCGTGCTGATGCCAGAAGCACCCGTGGACGAAGATCACCGCCTTGCGGGCCGGGAAGACCAGATCGGGTTTGCCCGGGAGGTTTTTCCGGTGAAGTCTGAAGCGGAAGCCGAGCGCGTGCGCCGCCCGGCGCACAATCATCTCAGGCTTTGTGTCTTTGCTGCGGATGCGCGCCATGTTTGCGCTGCGCCTGGCGGGGGTGAGTTTGTCAGCCATAGGATTGGCTAAACGCATGACAGGCGTGAGAGCGCCGTGTTAAGCGGCCGCCGCTGAGGTCCCTTCGTCTATCGGTTAGGACGTCAGGTTTTCAACCTGAAAAGAGGGGTTCGATTCCCCTAGGGACTGCCAGCCTCACTGGAGTTTCAGCCGGCCGGCGAAGGAACATCGAAGCCGGAGCGCCGTGCCAGGCTGGCTTCGCCATCGTCGCGTATTCTTCGGGAAATAAACTCACTGGGGCCAGTCGCCGGCAGGCCCAAAGCGCGGATCAGTTCCTGATTATAGTTGCCCGACAGCACTAGAATGCCCTCCTTCGCCAAGTCGCCCCGGGTGCCGGACTTTCCGTTTCCGTCCTTCCGGATGCGCCGCATGAAGTCCTTTTGCGGGGCGGCCGCCTCCTCAATCACGCGGCGGATGATCGGCCGTTCCTGGACTTCTCTGAAAAGCGCCTTCACCCGGTCGTTGCCGGTACGTCCAGATGAGATCGCCTCGATCGAAGCCGCTGATACGGATCGCCAGAAGTTCGCCGGATAAGGGAATCCGTTGAGCAGCCATTTGACGTGCCGGAAGCCTTCCGGGGTCAAAGTGCGCTTGCGGTCTTGGTTGGTCCCGAGCGACAGATACTCGGGCCGGGCCACAAACAGGCCCATGTAGCAAAGTGCCTTCCTCTCGTCCGCGGCCATGAGAATGCAAACATGTCCGAGGGCTTCACCGGGGATCATCCAGTTGCCGCCCATGGTGTGTTTGACGTCAACATCTTCCCCGAGCAGCAGGAGGTCCAGCTTACGGCGCGGAACTCCCAGCAGCGCCCGCAGGCCGATCTCGATCCGGGTGCCGATGTAAGTCTTCTCGGTCTTCTCCAGCTCGGCGTACGAACGCCGCCCAGTCTTGGCGGTCTGCATCACATCGTCGATGCAGTCGCGGAACAGCATGGGGATGTCTCGTTGGACACCCTTCAGGCCCCCGAGACGCCGGACGATCTCCGTTTCCAGCTTCAACAGCCGGTCATGGTCGTCATGGCCGTGGGCTACGGCGCTGTCCGGTATGCTTACGCGCATGAGGTCCTCCGATTCGCGACACTAACCGGTAAGCAGAGGCCGTCGTACCCGTCTTGCACACCATCGCGAGTAGCAGAGAACAGTATGCCGACGCTTACAAGGGAAGCTCTCTACGACCGGGTCTGGGCTGAACCCGTCCGGACTGTCGCAGCCAGCTTCGGGGTTTCAGACGTCTGGATTAAGAAGTGCTGCGTGCGGGCACATGTGCCGGTGCCTGAGCGGGGATACTGGGCGAAACTGAAGGCCGGAAAACCGGTGGTGAAGGCAGCGCTTCCGCTTCGCGGGCCGGGCATGCCGGACGCCGTGGACATCGGAAGCACCCCCGGAAGGGCGTGGCGGTACGACCCTGCCGCTGAGCTCGCCGAAGCTGATCCCCCGGCTCCGGTCTTTATAGAACCCTTGGATGACGTCCGTGCGCGAACAGCAAAGCGGCTGGGCAGGGTGGCGAGGTGCAGGGATCTGTCAGCTCCCGTGCCGCCCATACGGAAGCTGCTTCAGGCGGACGATAAGCTCAGGGCGAAACAGCGCGAAGTCTCTTGGATGGCGTCCTGGTATGAGCCCCGCTTCGTGTCAGGGTTCGAGCAGCGGCGGCTTCGCCTCCTCAACGCGATCGGCGGCGGGCTGGCCAAAATCGGCGGCCGTTTAGAAGTTTGCGACAAGGCGGGGCGTGATCTGCGCGCCGTGATTGGTGAGCAGAACTTGACGTTTACGCTCGACCACCCCGGTGCGAGGCCGAACCGGCACGGTGAGCACGAACCACGTAAGGATGCGTCCGGGCCACTGCGGCTGGAGCTGAAACCGCGATGGCCCGCCGAAGGTGCAAACGGTGCCTGGAATGACGGCGACGCAAGAAAGCTCGAGGATCAACTCACGGAGATCGTGCTCGCGATGGTCGTGGCGGGCGAGGCCGAATTCCGCTCCAGCTGCGTCTCATGGCATGAGTATCTGCTCAAGCGCCGACGGGAGAACGAGATTGAGGTGGCGCGGCGGCGAGTGGAAGCAGAGCAGCGAGAGCGGGAACGGCTGGCGGAGGAGGCGAAGGCCCGCCGCGAGCGCCTGTTTGCTCAAGGCGCTGCCTGGAGAAGCGCGCAGGACATACGAAGCATGGTCGCTGCGCTTCCAGAGGATGGGCATGGCCCCGAGCTGAGAGAGTGGAAAAGGTGGGCTCTCGCAGAAGCGGATGCCTTGGATCCTGTCTGCAATGGGGAGCTTCTGGCGCCCTGGTCTTGGGGCGACGGTTCGGCGGCAGGATCCGGCTCGCTCGAGGCCAAATCCGATCAAGCCATCGCAGCTGAATGATGAGCTCCGTTCTCCGGATCGCGGTGGCGGCAATGGTGATGGGCGCCTGTTCCTCGCCCAGCCACTCCGGCCTTTCAGGCCGTGCGTCGGTCATCGACGGCGATACGCTCGAGATACACGGCCAGCGCGTCCGGCTGTGGGGGATAGATGCTCCGGAGGCGTCCCAGAGCTGCGAAGCCGGAGGGGCCTCATACCGGTGTGGCGTTGATGCAGCCCGCGCCCTTGACCGGTGGCTCAAAGGGCGCCCGGTAAACTGCAACCCGCTGGATCGAGATCGCTATCAGCGCATCGTGGCTCGTTGCTCTGTGGATCGCACCGACATTGGCGCGTGGCTGGTGACGGAAGGACTTGCCGTCCGCTACGTCAGATACGCCGGTACAGCCTATCGCAAGGAGGAGGACGCGGCACGGGCGGCGCGCCGCGGCGTGTGGCAGGGCGAGTTCGAAGCGCCTTGGGATTGGCGCCGCGAGCGGGGGCGCTAAGCCGTCATCTTGTAGACGGCGGGTTGCTCGATCGCGATCCGGATCTGGTTCGCGACCGCTTCGGCCACCGGCGGGGGGAAGGCGTTGCCGACCTGTCGGTAGGCGGCGGTCTTGCGCCCATGGAAGAGCCACTCGTCCCCGAAGCCTTGGATGCGGGCAGCCATGCGCACCGTGAGGCGCGGGTTGCCAGTGAAGTCGGGGTCCGGCGCCTCATCCGCCAAGCTCAGGCCGTTGACCCCTAACTCCGCCCACGCGCGCTTTGCCCGGGTTGGTCCCAAGTCCGGACCACCGTGCTTCTTGGACCCGCCCACCAGGGTTGGAGCGATCGTGTTCGCGCGGTCAGCCCAGTCACGCGCCAGGCGCCAGCCCCGTGCCGCCATCAAGTCCACCAGCGTCTCGCCCACCGTCTTGGTCGGAATTGAAGCAGGCACCGGCCAGGAGAAGTTATCCTTCAAGTCATTGCGGAGAGCGACAATCGCCACCCGGGGCCGAAGTTGCGGCACACCGTAATCCGAGGCGTGCAGAAGCTTCCAGTCAGCCTCATAACCGAGCTTCTTCAGCTTCGCCTTGATGAGGTTGCGGTAGTCGGCGAACACCGGGTCCAGAAAGCCCCGGACGTTCTCGATCATAATCGCCTTCGGCCGGGTCTCGTCGACCAGACGCAGCGCCGCGGGGAAGAGATTGCGCTCATCCTTGTCGCCCAGCTGTTTGCCAGCGACCGAAAAGGGAGGGCATGGAAGTCCGCCAGCGAGCAGATCGATTCCGCGATAAGCGCGGCCGTCAAAAGTATTCAAGTCTTGCTCGTGCACCTTCCAGGCGGGGCGGTTGAGGCGCAGGGTCTGGCAGCAGTCGGCGTCGATTTCGACGACACCCTCATGGCCGAACCCGGCAAGCTCCAGTCCACGCGCTTGTCCGCCCGCGCCGGCGCAGAGTTCCAGAGAGGTGAACGAGGAAGCCGTCAAGGCGCTGTCCCTAAGCAATGCAGGCAAGGACTGATTCGTCCGGTGCGCCTGCTTAAAATGTAACGTGGGCCACAGGCCGTGTCGCCGGGTTGTTGCTGTGGCGGCCCCGACACTGTGGATGCAGGCCACATCGGTCCGGAGTCCGAGCCTGTGTTAGAGCTGCGGAGCGTTGGAATTAAGGAATGCTGAGCGCGCCTGGCGGACGCTTCAGGAGAATTCCAAAGGCGGGGAACTCGAAACGGCGCTCCGGTTCGGCCTGAACCTTATTCGAGCGCAAGGCGCCGTAGAACAACAGCGCGCCCGACCCGGGATCGGGGTGGTCGAACAGGGCCAGACTGGCCACGTCTTGCGGCGGCACTTCGAACAGGACGGGGTGGTCGACCGCCAGGTGAGTGGCGGACCGTCCGACAATCCTCACAGGATGCCGCGGCCAGCCGCCCTCGACCTCCACAAAATTGTAACCGTCCGCATCCGGCGCTTGGGAGAGAAGGGCGGCGTACATCAGCGGCGGGACGGGCGCTCCTTCCCGGAGCGGCATCGCGCACGCCATTTCGCAGGTGAAGGGTCCGCGAAAATGGGGCAGCGCCCCGGGCGGAGTCTTCTGCTTGGGCGGAGCGCGCCAGGATTGAGGGTGGGGAACGGTCATGACGGTATCTGGGAGCTTGGGGTGAAGCGGGTCAGTGGGTGGTGAAGTTCTCTGCCGAGATCCAATCCGCGACGCGCAACAGCGCCGCCGCGGTGACCTCGACGTCAGCCTCGTTGGCCGTGGACATGGCGAGCTCGCGCAGAGCCAGCTGGCGGGCTTGAAGATCCGGCGACTTCATGAGCGCCAGCAGGGCGGCCGCACGGATGTCTTCCCCGTAGACCGCGTCGTAGTCGACGTGGGTCACGGCGCCGTCCGGCTGAGTCACCAGGTCGAACTCGTCGTCGAGATGGTCGCGGTAGGCACCGCTGATCAGGCACGAGCTGACCACGTCGATCGCCACATCCTCGGCGTCGGCCGAGGGGCCTCCCACATCCAGGTTGATCAGGATCGTCATTCCGGCCCAGAGGCGGAAATCAAGATCGGGATGTTCGGCGATCGCCTTGATCAGGCGGACCATCTTCGGGCTGCAGCGATAGGGGGACGGCAGGAAGCCATTGCCGGCGCCCTTGGCCGGATTGGAGGGAGAAGAGAGCTTAGCCATCAGCGCCCCACCTTCATGTCGCCTTCGACCGCCTTCGCGCGGGGCTGAGCTGCAAGTGGGATGCCCAGCTGATCGATGCCTAGCCCGCCGCAACGGGCGCGGGCGACTTGGGCCAAAAGGTCGTCAAGGGGGTCTTCACCATCTCCAATCAGCCGGACCGCCGCAGCTTCCAACACCACAACGCGGGCTTCGGGATCTTCCAGGAGCGCGATCTCGCGGGCGAGCTCCACATACCCGTGGCCGAGCCAATCCGTTTCAGCGACCAAAAGGTCGATGACTTCGCCGACCTCGTTGCGGACGCGCGGGACTCCCAGGCCGCGTGCGAAGTCTTGCTCGTCGGTCGGATGATCGTAGTCCAGCACGCCGCGCTCGACGGCGATCCACAGGCCGTCGAGATCGCTCTGAAGGGAGATGTCGCAGATGAGGCCGACGGCCATTCCAAAGCGGGCAGACGCGTCAGGGTGTTCGGCGATGGTGCGCACCGAGTGCGCGAGATTCTGGATAATGCCGGAAGACATTCATGGTCCTTTCGTGGGGCGTCGATCAGACGAGCAGGCGTTGTAGAAGTCGCGGACTCGAGTGAGGCGGCGCGAGGCTGAGTGAGACGGCTTGAGACAGGCGGGCGTTTTCGTTGTTGGTAACTCCTTGTTTTTACTCAACTCGTGCGGACAGCAAATGAACCCGGAATTAGAGTCCAGCGCGCACGGGCGGGCGGCCTAAGCGGCGGAGCCGTCTGAGGATTTCGCAAGCCGGGGAGGAGAGCGCCGGACTCGGCGCCGGACTCAGGGGAGGAGCCGCTGTCCGGCGGCTTGCGCCGGCGTCAGACGCCGCGCGCGGCGGCTCCAGCGCCGGGCGGCGCCGCGATCAGCTGCGGATGCGCAGGCCGGGTCCGTAGCCGTCGGCGTCCAGGAAGACGACGCCCAGCTCTTCGAAGGTCTGCACCAGCCGCGCGGCGTTGACGCCGGTCAGGACCGAAGCCCCCGACGCCTCGGCCCGCCGGATGGTGTTGACCCCCAGGCCGGAGCGCTCCGCCAGGGCCGCGACCGACAGACCGGTGGCGGCGCGGGCCGCCGCCACCTGAGCGGCCGTGGGCGTATTTTGCCCATCTGGGCGCATATTGACTCTTCCGGAAAAGCGGTGTAGCTCGCGGCCCTGTGGGCGCAAATCGCCCATATGGGCAAAAGGAGCTCACATCGCCATGCTTTCGTCTTACCTGATTCAGCCCTCCGGGGCGATCCGTCAGTTCATCCACCAGATCCCCGAGGCGGGTGGCGTCTACGCCATGCTCCTGGATCATCCCGAAGCGCTGCAGCCGGCCCTCGACCGCGCCCGCCTGCGTCTGGACCCTCTGCGCCTAGGCAAGCGCGCCATCCTCTACCTGGGCGCGACCGACGACAGCCTGCGCCGCCGTCTGAAGTGCCACCTGTCGAACGACACGGCGCGCTCGACCTTCCGCCAGAGCCTGGGCGCGGTGCTCGCCGAGGAGCTGAAGCTTGAGGCCCGCCCGAGCGGGCGCCGCGGCTTTTCGTTCGAGCCCCGCAGCGAGCTGATCCTGTCCGATTGGATCAACGACCACATTTCCATTGCGGTGCGCAGCGCGCCGCATGCGCTGGTGGAGGAGAAGACGCTGATCGCGCTCCAGGACCCGCTTCTGAACATCGCCGGGCGCCACACCAAGGCTTCGGCCGAAACCGTGCTGATCCTGCGCCGCCGGATGCGCGGCCTGCCCTTCGAGCAGAAGGCGCTGAACTGATGCGCCCGTCCTCAAGCATCCATCAGGGCCCCGCCGCCCCGTCCGCCGCCGCACCCCAAGCCGCCCCCGGCGTCGAGCGGATGACCACCGGTGAAGTTTTGGCGCTGGCCCGCATCTCGCGGGCCACCCTTTGGCGCCGCATCCAGTGCGGACGCCTGCCGCCTCCGGTCGACCAGGCGCGCCAAGCGCTCTTCCTGAGGGCCGACGTCGTCCAGGCCCTTGCCGCCGCCCGCCAGCCCGACTCGATCAGTGTTGCAATCGAGCAACGGCTGGAGGCGCTGCGCCAGCGCCGTCAAAAACAGGCTTGATTATGGGCAACACACAGAATACACCACGACCATCATTCTGGGCAACACACAGAATGAAAGGAGATGAGCACGAACAAGGAGGATTGAAAATGAAGAACTACGGACCCTGCGTGACTTTGCGCCCGCGCAAAGGCGGCATCGTGAAGTTTCGCTTCGAGGTGCGCCGTAACCGCCCGGAGGACTGGCCCCCCACCCGCACGATCCTGGTCAACGGCCGCGACGGGGTGAAGCTGGCCGACATGACCCCGCAGATGGAGGCGGAAGTCGAACGTCAGGCCGAGGCCCTCTTCCGCCAGCTCGGGCAGCTGCGTGCGCTCGAAGCTGCCGAACTGCCGCGGCCGCCGAAGATCGAACGCTCTTGGGAAGAGCTGATCGCGCTGCGCCGTGAACACTCCAACTGGCAGGGCCTGAAGCCGGCGTCGCGCGCTACCTATGCGTCCACCCAGAAGCGGATCGTCGAGCTTCTGGGCTGGGATCCGGCGCTGGCGCCGTCCATCATCCTGGAATCGCAGATCGACCGCATCTTCCTGAAGCGGGTCGTCAGTCCATACCGGCGCAAGGCGCTCTACCTGGAAACGCGCCGCCTGCTGGAGAAGGCGGTCCGTGAAAACTGGCGCGATCCCGCCTTGACGCTGAACTACAGCTGCGCCCTGCCCGAGTCTGAACTGCGGGTGTGGACGGCGGATAATCTGCGCTGCGCCGTCACCCAGGCGATCACCGACGGGGAGCGGGGTCTGGCGCGCCTGATCCTGACCCAGTGGGAGATCGGACAGCGTCTGCAGAGCGTGCGCTTCTTCCGGTACGGCTATCAGTACGAAAACGGCTGCTTCTTCTACAAATGCGTCAAGACGGGGCGCGAGATCCGCATCGAGGTGAAGAACCCGCGGGCCCGCGCCGTGCTGGACGCGACCTACGAGCATGGCGCCTACATGTTCCCCAGCGCCGAGGACGGGAAACCCTTCACGGGGGTCCAGCTGACCAAGGCGTTCACGCGGCTGCGCCGCCAGCTGAAGGGCTTCGACCCGAAGCTGCAGCTGCGTCAGCTGCGTCACACGGTGGTGCTGGAACTGGCCTTGTCGGGCTGCAACATCCCGGAGATCGCCTCCATCACCTCGCACAATCTTGCGACGGTGCACCACACGCTGAAGCACTATCTGGCCAAGGATTCCGAACTGGCCGACCGGGCGATGGAGAAGCGCGAACGCCGCCGCCTGGAGCAGGTGTCGGGTCTGACGGGCGAGATCATCGTCGACGGCGCCCGCCGCATCTACATCGGCGATCTGCCCAAGGCCGAAACGCCGGAAGGTCCGCCGGTCACGAAGGGCCGTCCGGGAAAAGCGTCCGATGAAGAGCGCTGAACACACGCGTGTGCAGCCTGATCGTCGTCTGCACGGGAGCGACGTCCTCGAAGCCGCGCTCGGCCTCATCGCGCAGGACGAAGGTCCTGGACGCCACCCTGGTCCCTCGTCCGGTTCCCCGGGCGAGGGTGAGGGTGGAGATCCCGTGCGGCCGCTCGAGCGTAGCGAGGGCAGCGTAGCCGGATCCGTCTCCTCCCACGACGGCAAAGCCGCTGGGCCGGTCACTCTCCCGGACGTTAGCGGCCGGATCCATAAGGCCGCCCAGCTCAATCATGCACGCCAAAGCCTCACCGAGGGTGGCCGCGCGCTTGAACCCCGCCAGCTCCGGCGCGGTCAGGGCGCCGGTGTCGAGCCAGAAGACCGCATCCGCGAGCTCCTGAGCGGCCTGGGCCGCTTGAGCGGGCTGGACTGCGCCGTAGAAGCCCAGGATCAGAGCCGCTGCATCCCGAGCCGTCATCTCGGAGGCTCCACGGCCCCGCTTGGTCGTCTGGATCATGCCGGCTTCGCGAACCGCTCTTGCGACGTGATCAACCGCGCCTCGCGGACGGTCGTCGATCGCCGCCACGGCGTCGACCAGGGCAGGCAGCCGGGCCATGCGATTCTCACTCCAGCGCCAGCCGGCGCGTCATCAGGGAGACTGTTCAATCTGTGTCATACCCAGAAAAAGTCCCCGGCGTCCAGCGCGCTGGTCCTTCACCGCGCATTCAACGCCGCCCCTCCCCCGCCGACTGGGGTGACGAGGAACCGCTCACGCTCCGTGAAGCGCTCGATCTGTTTTACCCCGACGGGCCGCTCACGCTCACGTCGTTCCGGACCGCCATACGACAAGGCCACCTGCGCGCGGTCAAACGGCTGGGCCAATGGTGGGTCACGCCCGCGGCTGTGCGCGGCTTGTTCGAGGTCCAAGAATGGGTAGGCCGCGAAAAGGCGCGCGCCTCTACCTCCGCACAGGGCGGGTCGACCGGCGCACCGGACGTCCGCTCGCCCCCGTCTACTTCATCCGCGACGGCGATAAGAACATCAGCACGGGCTGCGGCCCGGAGCGCCTTGAAGAAGCTGAAATCGCCCTAGCGGAGTATGTCACGGCCCGGCAGGCGGCCCTGCGCCCCAAGGGACGGGCCCAGGATCCTGAAGACGTCCTGATCGACGAGGTGGTCGCCCTCTACGCTCTGGAGAAGGCGCCCAAGGCCGCCGATCCCAAGGCGGTGGCGGCTCGGCTCGGCGCGATCCTCGACTGGTGGTCGGGGCGGACATTGGGCGACGTGCGCCGCAGCACCTGTCTGGCCTATGTCGCTCATCGCGTTCAACAGCCAGTCAAGTCGTTTAAAGACCCGTCGCGCGCGCGGCTGGTGTCGGCGGCGGGGGCGCGCCGTGAGCTCGAAGATTTGTCGGCGGCGACGAGCTGGTGGGCCGCCGAGCATCCTCTGACCCGCAAGGTGACGTTCACCTATCCGGAAACGGGGGGCGAAAGCACCCGCGACGCGCTCAGCCGCGCCCAGGTCGCGGCCCTGTTGCGCGCGGCGCGTGGCGCGCGGTTCCGCGATGGACGCTGGGAGCCGGCCGCCGCCTCCACGCGGTCGAACCGCGCGCACCTGACGCGCTTTGTGCTGCTGGGCGTCTACACCGGCAGCCGCCCCGGCGTGCTTCCCAAGCTGCGGTGGTCGCCGTCAGACGACAGCGCCTGGGTGGATTTGGACCGGGGCTGGATCTTCCGCCGCGGGCGGCGCGAACCGGACAAGCCGAACAAGCGCCGTCCGATGCACCGCATCCCCAAACGGCTCCTCGCCCACCTGCGCCGGTGGCGCCGCCAGGACGACGCGCTGAACGCCGGGCGCGCCGAGCACGGGCTGACCCCCGTCGAAACGGTCCTGCACCACGGCGGGCGGTCTCTGAAAGGCCGGGTCCGCACCGGTTACGAAGGGATCGTCGCCGATGCAGGGCTTCCCCAGGAGGTCACGCCGCACTGGCAGCGCCACACCTGCGCGACGTGGCTCATGGAGGCCAACGTGCCGTTGTCGCGGGCGGCGCAGTACCTGGGGATGACGGTTCGGACACTCGAAAAGCACTACGGCCACCACCGGCCGGATCACCAGTCTGACGTTGGCCGCGCGCTCGCCCGCGGGGGCCGCGCGGAGGCTTAGCGATTGGAGGATATTCTTAATGAAGGATCAGAACGTAGGAGCGAAGCGGCGTGAAGTGGGCCCGGTGGCGGGACATCCGCGAACCTTGAATTTTGTGGTCCCGGGCGAGGCGCGCGCCAAAGCGCGGCCGCAAGTGAGGTCGTTCGCCGGCCGGTCCCAGATGTATAAGGACTCGGTCACGGCGACGTTCGAGAACTGGGTCCGCCTGCATGCCGAAGCGGCGCTCGGCGACCAAGCGCGTTTCGAAGGACCGGTGTCGATTCGCATCGAAGTCATCACCGAGCCGGCCAAATCGCACAGCGCCAGGAAGCGGAAGGAGATGATCGCCGGGCGCATCAAGCCAACGAAATACCCCGACCTGGACAACGTGGTGAAGTCGGTGATTGACGGCTGCAGCCGCGTGGTAATCCGGGATGATGTTCTGGTCGTCGAGATCACCGCCTCAAAGGCTTATGGCGAACTGGCGGAAACGTTGGTGTGCATTCACGAGGTATAGCCTTCCGACCTCATGGCCATCGTGCAGATTTTTCGCGGGTTACGCTCACCCGGGTTTCTGCCGAACCTGCGTCCTCGCGCTTGTGTTCATGTCACGGCCGGAACAGCGACAAGACAGATTTGTTGACCGCCAGACTGGCCTCAAGGTCTCGGACGACCGAGGCGTCTGAAGCATGCCACCGAGCGACGGCGCCGAGCCGGTCACACCAGGGCTCGAAACTCCGGAGCGCAGCATGGCGATCAATCAGGCTGGCCTCTCTCCCTGTGATGATTTGCTGAAGTGCGTCCAGATCGATGTCGGGTGCGGCCTCCCGAGACCGCGCCATCATATCCCGCAGCGAATCCGCCTCGAGCCTGCGGTATTCGTCCAGCACCGCAGCGAGACGCCCGTCGTCCATCTGGACGCCCGTTGCCTCGTCGAGCGTGTGGACCGCGGCCTCAAACGCCTCTCGTCGTGTCTCGCCAACGTCGGGAACCGCCTGCAGGGCGTCGATAAGGAACTGGATCACGCCGAAAAAGGTTTCCGGGCGCGTGAGCCCGGCCTCGGGAAACTTCGCAACGATTTGATCGGCGATCGGCAGCAGTGCTTGGGCATAGGCCTGGGCCACCGCCGTTTGCTCATCGGACGGCGACCATACCCGGTCGCCGTCGAGGGCGTTGAGCAGCTCTGCATTGCCGGGGGCCAGGCCCTCACGGAAAATTTGCGCGGTGACGTCGACTAGGCCGGGGATCTTCAACAACCCGGCCGGCGTCACCCTGTCAGGTCGGACCGACGTGAACGGCTCGGCCCCCGCCGCGCGGAAGACGAGGGCGACGAGGGAGGAACAAAAGACCCCACGGTCGGTGATCGTATCCGCCAAGATGTCCGGGAAGGCTGAGGCGATGGCACGGCCCTTTGAATAGACCCGCCCGACCTCCACCTGGGCCAGCGATGCCGCGCGTTTGGCGACGGCTGCGTCCGGCCACCGCAGGATGCGAACATGGGCTAGGTCGAACGCGAAACACCGATGAAGTGACAGGGTGCTAACCCCGGCCATGCCTGCCTCGGCAAAGGTCGGCGGAGACGTGCAGATAGCCGCGTGATCGAAATCACCACCAGTGAAGGTCCGGATTGCTGTCGCGATCCGGTCGCCCTTGCGGTCGGATCCATAGACATGTCGAGTCAAGAGAATGTCGCCGGGGCGCAGGGCACCGACTTGGGGCAGCCAGACCTGAAGGCCGTCAAAATCCGGTGCAGGGGTCACAGGGAACTCCAGATGGGGACCTCAGGATGGGGCGGCTCCGAGCGAACGGCTGCCGACGTGTTCACAGGCGACCGTCTGACCTCGAGCCGACCGGCCTAAGGCGATCGGTGCCTAAGCCCTGTCATCTGGGGGTGCGCCGCCGTGGTTTCCAGCGGCGTTCAGCGCCAGTTGGGGGATATTCGCAGCGCAGCAAGAACTGGACGTTCGGTCGAAGGCGACGCAGGGGTCCGCTAACGACCGGAATGGACCTTCACTCGACCCGGCAGTGATGGCGCAGCGGAGCACCTCTCTCAGCATAGGGACGTGGTTTCGACCGACGGCGGCGTAGACCCGCTCGCCCGACCGTGTCGCGGTCGCCAACGCGCGGTACATGAAGACGTTTCTCCGCTCGCTGGAAGCGGCATTGAGCGTCGCCATAAAGCGGCCGCCTGTCTGTTCGTCGTCCGCCGTCGGATCGAACCAGGAACCAGGAGCCGACCGCCAATCAGTACCGTCTGCCCAGTACGTAGCGTAGGCGGCGTCGAGTTCCTCGATGGTGGCGAAAGGAAGCGCCATGGCGCCGACCGCAGATTGCAGCCGGCTGAGCAGCGAGGACACCGCATCGTCGAGAGCAGGCCCTTGCAGCCCTTCCCGGTCCCGCAGGCGAGCCGCCTCTCGCAAGACGAAGAAGAGTTCGACCTGATCGGGCGGATAGTTTTCCGTCAGCCCGATGAACAGATCGATGGGCGGCGGCTCAAGGCTACGTGTCGGCAAGTCTGCGTCGGAAGCGAGCCAGCGTACGAAGCCGCTCTCCCCTCGTGTCCGGATGGTGCCTGGCCCATCGGTCCCGATGCCACGGTCAGGCCCCACATAGAACACCAGGGTCGGCCGGGCTCGGGCAAACGTTTCCTTGATCATCACGAACTGACTGTCGTCGGGATCGCGAGAGTGCTTGACGCCCACAAACGTCAGATGGCCTGCGGCACCAGTGATTTCTGTCGTCCATTGGGTGTCCGGCGTTCCAACCCAGTCCGCATAAGACAGCAGGTTTTGCTCACAGGTCTCGATCAAGCCGGCTGACTGATAGGTCAGCAGTACGACCGCCAGAGCAGCAAGCATCGATCGCTCCACGGTCGAAGGCTGAGGTTTACCCTTTGCGAAGGAGGCCTGATCTTAAGCCATCACGCAAGGGCACGGCCTCAGGCGCGGTCGTTCGCCGGGCGGGCCGCACTCCTGTTAGCGGGCGGCCTGACGGGCGATCGCCGCCTCCTTACGGAACCCGGCCTTGTCCAGCCGACGGGCGAAATCCGTCAGCGCTTCTGGCGGGCCGTGCCGCCGGAGCGCTTCGATCGCGATGGCCAGAAGCGTTTGATTGTCTTCGGTGAGCTCCCCGCCGGGGCCTCGCTTCAAGTCGCGGATGAAGGGATCCATCCAGGCGGCGTCGCCGCCAGACGGCGCTGGCACCTGCCGGTTAGGCCGCCCGGCCGCACCCCCTGCTCCAACTGCGCCAGCCTTATAAGATCGCCGGGGATGCTCGACCGCACGTCTCGCGTCGGACGCCGTGAACTCAGCGCGCAGGGTTTCTCCATTGGGACCGGAATACTCGAAGCGCACATCGCTGTCTGACTGAGCGGCGAGCTGAAAGATCTCCACGGCCGACCGGTTGCCAGCGGCGCGGCTGGCCTGATCGACTCCGTGCTCACGGGTCAGGGTCACATGCTTGCTGACGATCTCAGCGAAATCGTGAAGGGTGACGGCCACGGCGGCGATGGTGAAGCCGGCCTTCAGAACCTTGAGAATGATCTTTAGTGAGCCGCTTTCCGCCCGCGCGACGAGGAGTTCGCCGCCTCTGGTCTGACGTTTGTACTCCGACGCCAGAGCCTTCAGAACCTCGCTTAGCTGCGCGGCGCTGACCGGCTCGCGGTTGTTCAGGTAGAGGGTTAGGGATCCAGGAGCAAAGGCATCATCCTCAATCGGCGTCATCGTCAAAGCGGCCTCAGATGTAGAATTTGAATGGTTGTTTCTCGGCGCCTGCAGCACTGCCCATGACCAGGATGTCCCCGACCTTGTCCGCAAACCGGATTGTCACAGGCATGGCGTCGCTGAAGTTGCAGGCGTTGTAGTTGATCTTGGTCAAACCCAGAATGTCGGTAAGCACCGCGCCGATCTGGGGCAGTCCGTTTGAGGACCTCAACACCGTCACGTAGAGAGGGTTGGGCGTCTCGGGGCCGAGATAGGTGTCGATCCGCGGCGCATACCCCGATGCCCACAGATAGGCGTCGCGATCACCCAGGATCAGCGCTGTGCCCCGCAGGCAGGGATAGTCGCCGTCGCGGAAAAGCTTGGTTTCCCCGTAGGTCGACTTGATGCGGACGCCGACGACATTGGTCTCCTGCGGCGCGGCTTCCACAAAGGCTTCCCACTCCTCATCGTTGAAGCTCGTGCGGCCATGAATGAAGAGCTCCGCGGGGTAGGCGCCGAACTTCGACTTGTACGTCTCCACCACCATGGTGAGGAGGTTTTTCGCAACGGCTGCGGGGAGATGAAACTCCTTCTCCTGCGTCTGCCAGGGTCCGTTCGCTCCGCGGAAAACCACGCCGTCGCCCTCGCTCAGGAACATCTGGGCGGCGCAGCACACGTAGTCCTGGGGGTGGTTGGGCAGCAGCTTGAAGACGAGCCCCACGTAGCAGACGCCCGGTCTCATATCCGCGATGCGCCAAGGCGGGCTGCCTTGGGTCTTGTAGAAGAGGCCGGTCGCCAGGTTCCAGGCCACCGTCGCCTCGTCCTGGGTGCCGCGGCGCGGATAGCCGGCGGCGTTCAAGAACTCCTGCGGCGCCAGCGTCGTCTCCCGCACGAGCTGAGAGGGCGCAGCCAGTTTGAGCAGCCGCGCCTTGATCTGCCGATGGAAGTCGGGAACGTCATCGAACACTTGTTCGAGCGACTGGTCGATGACGCCCGCCAGAAGGGGCAGATCAGACCGGCTGGCCTGCTTCTTCCCATGCTCGCCGGGCGTGAGATCGCCTTTGCGCCGCTTTCCCATGTTCGGGCGGCAGGTCTCGAAAACGATCTCCGGGACGACGAACACCCAGACATCGATGGCGACCTCTTCGTGCGCCGCGTGCCGTTCGACCGGCGCGAGAAAGAGATCAGCGGTCGCCGCGACCGCCTCATGGTGGTTGACGACATTCACCGTCTCGGCGATCCGGCTGCCGTCTATGGCGTAGGTCACGAGCTTTGCAGGGTCGAGGCGCAGGCCGAACGCTTCTTCCAGTCCGGGAAAGTCGGACAGATGCAGCCGGTGCAGCTTGTCCCGCCGTCCCCGCGCCGGGATTTTTACTTCACCGCGCAAGACCTCAGCCCATTTCCGGAACAGGGTGAGGCCGTGCTGGGTGCCCACGACGCCAACGCGTATGTCGGGCCTGTCGGGGCCGTTTGCCGGGCCGTAGAGATAGAGCCCGTCCTTGGGATGGTCCGACACCTGCCCATGCCCGAAACCCAGGCGGGGCTCTGCGATGTAGGTGGCTGGCAGCGAGGTTTCGGCGAAAACCGTCATGCGTCCGCTTCCTCTTCCTGGAAGCCTGTCAGAGTCGAGCGGTCGGTTTCTTCGGCATCCTCACCCAGCTGATGGGTCTGGCGCGCAGTGACCGGTGCGGTGAACTGAACCGGCATGGCGTCCAGCGTGATGCGGTCGCCGGAACCCACGGCGAGATCCACATAGGGGCTTTCTCCCGCCAGCAGCTCCATGAACGCCATCAGCCGCCCGTGCCAGGCCTTGTTGCGCCAGCCTGAACAGATGGACCGGCGCAAGCGGAACTGCGCGCGCTTGTCCGCGATAACGACAGTCTTCTCTGGCCCAGTCAGGTCCGAAAACAGGACGCGCCCCTTCAGCTTCAAATGGGGGTAGGGGAAAAGGCTCGGGGTCGCGCTGACCCCGTATTCCCACACCCGGTTCTTGGCCTTGTTGCGCAGCATGGAGTTGCGCCGCTCGCCCTGGCGGCCCCAGCTCACGCGCTTGCCCAAGCCGAGCTTCCTGGCGTCGACGTGAAAAGCGGTGGCTCCGGAGAACTCGCGGGCAAAGAAGCCTTCGCGGATGCAGTGTTTCTCCCACGCCTGACGCAGAAGGTTGTTCAGCAAACTGTGGGCCTCACGGCTCTTGATACCCAGATCCGCGGCACCGTCTGACATGAAGTCTTCGAGGCCGATCCGGGCTTCGATCCGGAACCGGCCCACGGGGAGGAAATGCTCCTCCATCTCGAGCGGGGAGACGAAGCCGAGAAACCCTTGGCCGAAGCGCGCCAGAGGAAAACTGAAGCTGCGGCCGAGACGGCCGAGCAGGGCGTCGTCAGCCGGGCTTGTGGGCGTCAGATAAGAGATCTCATCGGGCATACTCATGATGCGCAGCCAGTTCGACGTCAGCGTCTCGGGCGAACGCTCCACGGCGATCGCCAGCCGCCGCTGATAGTCCGACCAGGCCGGCTGGATTACGCCGCCGCCCGCTTTGACGACCCCTTGGCGGTCCAGTGATTTCAGCAGGGAGGTCAGACCTGGCGCCCAACCAGAACAGAAGTCCACATACTGCAGACCGCCGATGCCGAAGACCTTTTTGAAAGGCTTCAGGCGCAGGGGAATGATGAAGTTCGGGTCCTGGAGCTGTTTGACGAGATCCTCAGCGATGCTGATCTCCTCGCGGACCCCGCGGCGCTGGAGCGTCTCATCGCTGCAGCACAGCAGCATGCGTGCCGCCCGCTCTTGCAGTGACGACGTCAGCTTCCCGCGCCACTCGTCCCCGGCGTCGAGGCCCAGGATGTCGGCGAAGACCCGATAGCCTGCCGCTTCCAGCCGCGGGGCCAGCCACAACACGAACGCGTCGTCGCCCGGCGTCGCCTTAGAGATGAATATCGAATCACGAGGGGCTGAACCGTTCTCCATATGTACTGGATAAGGGTTCCGCCTCCGGTTGTCCCAGCAAAACGATTTCTATCCAGCCCCCGCTTGAATACCTCGCTGCCCAACCGGGGCGGTGATAGCCAGATACTGACCAGCAACAGATGAAATCGATCGCAATGGATGCGCACCAGACGGCAAGGGCCAGCACCGAAAACGCCGCCAGGACGGGCTTGCACGAGGATTGTGGTTACGTTGACATCGTAGGGGTCACAGGTTCAATCCCTGTCGCGTCCACCATTCCTTTCCAAGACATTCATAGCGTTGAAGAAACCGCTCTCGGGCGGTCGAATACGCGCGTTTGCTACAGCGGCTTGCTACCTAACCCTCCCAACGGCCCTCTTCACCGTATCCACGGTCATCTTTCAGCGGTGCTCCTGGCTGATCGTCAGGAGAACCCTGGTGTGTTCGTTTCCGAAACATTACGGCAACATCATGTATTGACAATGACGGACTGGGGCTTCATTTGCCATTTCTGTCGCGCTGAGTGAGGCGGCGTAGCATGAACTGGCAAGACATGGCTGTGACGATAAGACGAGCCAAAACCGAAACGCTGTCGCTTCGTTTGGACCCCAAAACCAAGTTTATGCTCGATTTCATGTCGAGGGTTCAGGGACAGAGCATCACCACAGTCGTTGAACGCGCTGTCCAGAAGGTTGCGGCGGGCGTCAGTGTCGCGGACTACAACTCAGCCGACAGGACGTGGGCGACGTTCTGGGACGCCAGCGAAGGCGTTAGAACCCTGAATCTCATAGGGGATGCGGACTATCCTACGAATTTCGAAGAAGACGAACTTCTGTCCTTCGCCAAGACTCATTGGCCCTTCTTTTACACGTCGGAACGAGCGACGTCGCCGCGCCGCGCCTTTGTGGATGTGTTGTGGCCGAAGGTGGACGTTTATCTGAACCTTTGGCGAGAGAAGCGCCAGACCAACTATTGGGCCGCTGGCGAAGCGATGCGCGTGGACCTCGAGGCAGCGCGCATCGCTGCCCCCGAGTGGCCCGCCAAGGCCACGACTGAGCCGACCACCATCGAGCTCAACGATGAGATTCCGTTCTGATGGCCCTCGCGTTCCAGCCTCGTCCGGGCACCGTCGTTATGTGCGATTTTGCAGGCTACGTTCTGCCCGAGATGGTCAAGGTGCGGCCTGTCGTAGTGATTGCCCGCAACCGCAAAAATCGACAGTTGGTCACGGTCGTCCCTCTATCGACAACCGCACCCAACAATATGGAGGATCACCATCACCAACTCAGCGCAAACCCCTTGCCGGGCAAGGCGGCAGTGGTGTGCTGGGCCAAATGCGACATGATCGCCACGGTCTCGCTCTCGCGACTTGATCGCTATCAGGTGGCCCGCCGCCAATTCGTCGCACCGGCCATATCCCAAGCGGACTTCAAAGCGATTCAGGCAGCAGTTATAAACGCTTTGGGCCTTCGTCAGCCTCCTGCCGAGTGACGCTCAGTCGTAACGAGGTTGAATTTTCCGGCCGTAGAGCGTATATAGAGACCGTTCCCTTATGGGACTTGCGAGACTACCTCTCGGGGTAGCCGGTGCGGCAAAGGCGATGACAAGCCCGCCGCTTCCGTGAAATGGGGCCGCGAAAGCGGCCCTTTGTCGTTTTTGTGTGCAGAACGAATGAGATAAGCCCAATCAGCCGGGAGGCGCTCCACGCCCCCGGCCCCGCCGCCCCTTACCGCGGCGCGCGCTTGGCCAGGATGCGTTGCAGGGTGCGGCGGTGCATGCCAAGGCGGCGGGCGGTTTCCGAGACATTGTGGTCGCACAGCTCATAGACCCGCTGGATATGCTCCCAGCGCACCCGGTCGGCGCTCATCGGGTTTTCGGGCGGCTCGGGGGCCGCGTCGCCGCTCGCCAGCAGGGCCTTGACCACGTCGTCGGCGTCGGCGGGCTTGGACAGATAATCGACGGCGCCGGCCTTGACCGCCGCAACCGCCGTGGCGATGGCGCCGTAGCCGGTCAGCATCACGATCCGGGCGTCCTCGCGCCGCTCGCGCACCGCCTCGACGATCTTCAGCCCGTTGCCGTCCTCCAGCCGCATGTCCAGGACGGCGAAGGCCGGGGCCTTTTCGTTCAGCCGCAGCTGAGCCTCGGCGACCGAGGCGGCGGTGGTCACCTCGAAGCCGCGCGCCTCCAGCGCCCGTCCCATCCGGGTGCGCAGGGCCTGGTCGTCGTCCAGCAGCAGCAGGGACTTGTCGGGCAGGGCGGCGATGCGGGTCTCAAGCTCGGGCATTCTGTTCTCCTGCTGAATCAAGTCGGGGCCGGAAGTCGTTCGGTCAAGGGCGAGCGGCCGCCTGCGACGCTTCGACCCAATACGGGCGGGGACGGGGTTTGGACGCGCTCAGGCCGCCACCTCCAGCGCCGGACGGGCCCATCGCACCGCCACGCGCGCGCCGCGCAGGGGAGCGCGGCCTTCGGGGGCGGCGCCCGGCCGCGGCAGGCCCTGGCCCACGCTGACCACCCCGCCGGTCCGCTCCAGCAGGGTGCGGGCGATGAAGAAGCCCAGGCCCATGCCGCCCTGGCTGGGGGCGACCGTGGTCTCCGGCCCGCCGCGCCCGGCGCCGGAGGCCGCAGCGGCGATCTGGGCCGCCAGGGCCAGGCGCGCCTTGCCGTGCGGGCGGCTGGTCACATAGGGCTCGCCCAGCCGGGGCAGGATGTCGCTGGGAAAGCCCGGCCCGTCGTCCAGAATGGCGATCTCGATCCAGCCGGCGTCGACCTGGGCCTGGACCCGCACGGTGGAGGCGGCGAAGTCGGCGGCGTTCTCGACCAGGGTCGACAGGCCGTGCACCACTTCGGACAGGCGGCGCACGCGCGGGGCCGGCTGACCGGGCGGGGTCTTGACCAGGACCTCAAAGGCCAGGTCGAAGCCCCGGTGCGGCTCGACCACCTCCTCCAGCAGGGCCTTCAGGGCCACGTCGGCGTACAGGGCGTCGTCCCCCTCCGGTCGGCGCGACAGCTGGGCCAATATGCCCCGGCACCGTTCGGCCTGTTGCAGGATCAGGGCCGCGTCCTCGGCGGCGTCGCTGTCGGGCGCCGAGGCGCGCTGAAGTTCCTTGGCTACGACCTGGATGGTGGCCAGCGGCGTGCCCAACTCATGGGCCGCGGCCGCCGCCAGACCGCCCAGGGCCGCCAGTCTCTGTTCGCGCTGCAGCACGTCCTGGGTCGTGGCCAGGGCCAGCTCCAGCTTCTCGGCGTCGGCCGCCACCCGCCAGGCGTAGCCGGCGGTGAAGACCACACCGGTCACCAGGGCCATGGCCATGCCCAGCCGATAGAGCAGGGGCAGGTGAAAATTCTCTCCCGGACGCCAGGGCAGGGGCTCAGACCAGAAGAACAGCACCCCCACGGCGATCAGGGCCAGAAGGCCCAGCGCCACGGCCTGGCGCGCGGGCAGGGCGGCGGCGGCGATCGTCACCGGCGCCACCAGCAGCAGACAGAAGGGGTTCTCCAGCCCGCCGGTCAGGCCCAGCAGAAGGCTGAGCTGAAAAATGTCGAACCCCAGGTGCAGGGCCGTGGTGCGTCCGTCCGGCAGGCTGGCCTCCAGCCGCCGCACCCGCGCCATGGCGCCCACGTTCACCGCAGCGCTGACGGCGATGACGATCAGACAGGGCCACAGCGGCAGAGGGAAATGCAGCCCCTGAGACGCCGTCAGGATCGCTGCGCTCTGCCCCAGTATGGTCAGCCAGCGCAGGACGATCAAAGTCCGCAGGGAAAAGCCGCGTCCCCTACGGGCGCCGTCGGCGGGGCCGGGCTGCGACAGGGCGCTGTCCACGGTCGCCCCCTCTGAAAGGGACGGCCGCCCGTGCGGCGCGATGTGGTCTTCTGTCGAGGTCACCGGCCTTCTATAGACCGGGGCCGAGGTTTTCGTCAGAGGTCGTCATGCCGCGTCGTTCCATCCTGCTGTTCGCCGGCGCCTGTCTCGCCATCGCCGCCGCCCTGGCCATCGTCACCGTGGTGGTGGTCGGCAATCGGCCCAGCGCGACCCGGGGCGAGATCGGCGCGACCGGCCAGCCCCTGGTCGGCGGCGACTTCCAACTGGTGAACCAGGACGGGCGTCCGGTCGATCAGACCCTGCTGAACGGCAAATGGAGCCTTGTCTTCTTCGGCTTCACCTACTGCCCCGAATTCTGCCCCACCACCCTGGCCGAACTGGCCGCGGTGCAGCAGCGGCTGGGCGACAAGGCCGACGATTTCCAGATCGTCTTCGTCAGCGTCGATCCCGAGCGCGACACGCCTCAGCAGCTTAAGGACTATCTGTCCTCAGACGGCTTCCCCAAGGGGACCATCGGCCTGACGGGCACGCCGGAACAGGTGGCCCAGGCGGCCAAGGCCTACCGGGCCTATTATGAAAAGGTCGGCGAGGGGGAGGGCTATACGATGAACCATTCGCTGACCGTCTATCTGATGGGGCCCGACGGCCGATTCCGCTCCGCCGTCGCCTATGGCCTGGGGCCTGACAAGGCGACAAAGATCATCGAAGACGCCATGGCGCGGGGCTAACCCCGCTCCTTGGTCTTGGTGAAGGCCACCTTGGGGAAGCGTTCGCCGACATAGCCGGTCTCCCAGCTGGACTTGGCCAGGAAGACCGGGGCCTGGTCGATGTCGCGGGCCATCTGGGGGCGGTATTTGCCCATGAAGTCCTCCAGATCGGCGTCGGACGCGTCGGAGGTCGGGGCGATCCAGCGGGCCTCGGCATAGGGGCTGGGTTCGAAGACGACGTCCAGGCCGTATTCCTCGCCCAGCCGGTCGGCCATGACCTCGAACTGCAGCTGGCCCACGGCGCCGACGATGAAGTCGGCCCCGATCTCCGGGCGGAACAGCTGGGTCACGCCTTCCTCGGCCAGACCCTCCAGCGCCTTCTTCAGGTGTTTGGCCTTCAGCGGATCCTTGACCCGGACCCGTTGCAGGATTTCAGGCGCGAAGTTCGGCAGGCCGGCGAACCGCACCACCCCGCTCTCCGACAGGCTGTCGCCGACCCGCAGCACCCCGTGGTTCGGAATGCCGATCACGTCGCCGGCGAAGGCGTCCTCGGCCAGTTCCCGGTCCGAGGCGAAGAACATGATCGGCGCATTGACCGACAGGGACTTGCCGGTGTTCTGGACCTTCAGCTTCATGCCGCGCTTGAAGGCGCCCGAAGCCATGCGGAACATGGCGATCCGGTCGCGGTGGTTGGGGTCCATATTGGCCTGGACCTTGAAGACGAAGCCGGTGACTTCTTCAGCGCCGGGATCGACCACCGTTTCGACAGCGGGCGGGGCGTTGCGGGTCTCGGGCGGCGATTCCTTTCTGGCCTTCATCACCTTGGGCGCCGGGGCCCACTCGCCGATGGCCTTCAGCAGTTCGTCTATGCCGAAGTGGCGCAGGGCCGAGCCCCACAGGACCGGCGTCAGATGGCCCTCCAGGAAGGCCTGGCGGTCAAAGGCCGGATAGCCGCCCTCGACCAGTTCGACCGCCTCGCTCAGCGCGTCCTGCTCGCCCGCCTCGAAATAGTGGGCCGCCTGGTCCAGGGGCAGGGCGGGGGGATGGTCGGGGTCCTCGGCGGCGCCGGCGGCCTTGCGGGCATAGGGCTGGAACCGGCCGGTCCCGACCTCGACCATGCCGCGCAGACGATTGCCGCTCTCGGCCGGCCACCAGATGGGCGCCGGGTCCAGCTGCAGCCGCGAGGCGATGTCGTCCAGCAGGGCCATCGGGTCCTGGGCCTCGCGGTCCAGCTTGTTGATGAAGGTGATGATCGGAATGTCCCGAAGACGACAGACCTCGAACAGTTTCAGCGTCTGCGGCTCGATCCCCTTGGCGGCGTCCAGCACCATGATGGCGCAGTCGGCGGCGGTCAGGGTGCGATAGGTGTCTTCCGAGAAGTCCTCGTGCCCGGGCGTATCGAGCAGGTTGAACATCTTGCCGTCGTGCTCGAACGTCATGACCGAGGCGCTGACGGAAATGCCCCGCTCCTTCTCGATCTTCATCCAGTCAGAGCGGGTGCGGCGGTTCTCGCCCCGCGCCCGCACGGCGCCGGCCGCGCGAATGGCGCCCCCGGCCAGCAGGATATGCTCGGTCAAGGTCGTCTTGCCGGCGTCCGGGTGGGCGATGATGGCGAAGGTGCGCCGGCGCGCGGCTTCTTCAGGCAGGGTCAGTGAGGACATGGCGCGCGACTAGCGCGCCCGGCGCAGAAAGTCACTCGCCGGAGCGCTGCGCCTTTGCGCCACATCAAATAACCCCTCGCCATAAGGGGCTATTGGAGTCATGCTCGGCTTTGAGGAAGCGATCAGGCCGTCAGAGCCGGGCGTTCCTCTCCCGGAGCGATCCGGGTTCATAGGGAAAGGAAATGACGATGGCTGTGATCCATCCAGAAGACCGCGTTTCGGGCCTCGATCGCTCGTCCTACGAGCGCCCGCGCAAGATGCACCCGGCCATAGGGCTGGCGATGGGCTTCGGCTTCATCTTCGCCGTCGCCGCCGTCGTGCACATCCTGTTCACGGCGCTCTGACGCGGGTTTGAAGGCCGCCGCGTCAAGCGGCCAGACGGTTCCAGACGGCGCGATCGGCGGCGATCGCGTCGAGGCGACGGCCCTTGTCGTGCAGCTGTCCCATGACGGCGTCGGGCAGGGTGCAGAAGCGCGGCTCGACCAGATCGGGATTGCACCCGGCCTCGGGCGCGGCGAACAGGGCGGCGTTGACGTCCGGGCTGCGCTCGGCGATCAGCCAGGCCAGGCGGCGCGCCCGTGAGGGATCGTTGCGGTGCAGCAGCGGATCCTCGGCGAACAGCTCGCAACCCAGCTCCAGCACATAGTCGAAGCCCAGCTTCTCGAACCGGCGCGCGTCGGCGGGCGTGACCGGGCAGGCCTCGTCCAGGTCGAACACGACGTCGTTCAGAAGAAACAGCATGGGCGCGACGCCTTCGGCGATCCGGACGCGATGTCGTCCGTGATCCCCGTTTTAGCCGCCTTGGCTTGCAGTCCCGTTCACGGACGCGGTTAAGCCTTTGTGACCGGCGGGCTCACCCCGCGCCCATCACCCAGCGCCCATCACCCCGCACCCAGGGCGCCCACCGCCAGATTGACCGCCAGGGCTACGATCACGGTGTTGAAGACGAAGGCGGTCAGGCTGTGGACGCTGGACAGCCGACGGACGCCCCGGTCGCTGATCTGCACATCAGCCGTCTGGCAGGCCACGCCGATGATCAGGGCGAAATGCAGAAAATCCCAATAGTCGGGCTGGGTCTCGCCAGGAAACATCAGGCCGCCGCGGTCCCCGCCCTCGTGGTCCCGCTGATAGAAGGCGTGGGCATAGTGCAGGGCGAACATCAGATGGATGAAGGTCCAGGACAGGGCGACCGTCCCAAGGGCCAGCAGGCCGCCCGTCAGGGGAGAGCCGTGGCTGCGCGCCTCGCCGACCACCACGACGACGCTGGCCGCCGCCGCCAGAAGGCTGAGCGGCAGGACGGCCGCGCCGGTCTGATCCAGGGCGGCGGCGCGCCGGCGGATCGCATCGGCGTCCTGGGCCCGGGCCATCCGCGCCAGGGTGGCGGCGATGAAGACCGCGACCCCGGCGATCCAGCCATAGGCCGTCCGGGTCAAGGCGTCGTCGGCCACGGGGGTGAAGAGGGCGACGGCGATCACCACCCCCAGGCTGGCGAGGAGAACGCCGTAGAGGCGAAGGGGGCGAAACAGGCTCATGACCGCCGATCATGACGCCGGGCGCGCCCTGGGCAAGGGGGCAACCGAGCCCCCCGCATCCCCCTAGACGAAAAGCGAAGGGGCTGACGCGACGTGACCCTTGCGAAGCCCGGCGTGGTCGGCTTACGTGATCACGCATTGTTACAGCCTGGCCGCCGCCGGAAAGGGTTCCCCATGACCGTTTATGAAGATCGCGCTGGATTGCAGGTCGCGGCCGAACTCGCGGCCCTGATCGAACAGGAGGTCCTGCCGGGCCTGGGCCTGGACCCGGCGGGCTTCTGGTCGGGAACGGCGGCCGTCTTCGCCCGGTTCGCCCCGGAAAACCGCGCCCTTCTGGCCCATCGCGACGCCCTTCAGGCCCGGATCGACGACTGGCACGACGGGCGTCGAGGCCGGCCCTATGACGTCGCCGCCTCCCAGACCTTCCTGCGCGAGATCGGCTATCTGGTTGAAGAGCCTCAGCCCTTCACCATCGGCACGACCGGGGTGGACGCCGAGATCGCCCGGATGGCGGGGCCGCAGCTGGTGGTCCCGATTCTAAACGCCCGTTTCCTGCTGAACGCGGCCAACGCCCGCTGGGGCAGTCTGTATGACGCCCTTTACGGGACGGACGCCCTGGGCGACCTGCCGAAAGGCGGCGGCTATGATCCCGAACGCGGCGCCCGGGTCGTGGCCCGCGCCAAGGCGTTTCTGGACGAGGCCGTCCCTCTGACCGACGGTTCCTGGTCCGATCTGACCGACGCGGACGCCGTCGTGCTGAAGGATGCAGCCCAGTTCGTGGGACGGACGGAAGGCTCGCGCCTGTTCCGCCACAACGGGCTGCATATCGAGGTGATCTTCGACCGCACCCATCCGGTCGGGCGCAGCGACCCGGCGGGGATCGCCGATGTGGTGCTGGAATCGGCCCTGACCACCATCTGCGACCTGGAGGATTCGGTCGCCGCCGTCGATGCGGCGGACAAGGTCTGCGCCTATCGCAACTGGCTGGGTCTGATGAAGGGCGACCTGGTCGAGACCTTCGACAAGGGCGGCAAGACCCTGACCCGCCGCCTGAACCCGGACCGGGCCTTCACCGCGCCGGACGGATCGACCCTGACGCTGAAGGGCCGTTCGCTGCTGTTCGTGCGCAACGTCGGCCATCTGATGACCACTCCGGCCGTCCGGCTGTCGGACGGGTCCGAAGCCCCGGAGGGGATTCTGGACGCCGTCGTGACCAGCCTGATCGCCCTTTACGACATCAAGGGGCTGGGCGGGCTCGGCAACAGCGCCACGGGCTCGGTCTATATCGTCAAGCCCAAGATGCACGGCCCGGACGAGTGCGGCTTCACCAACCGTCTGTTCGACGCGGTCGAGGATCTGTTGGCCCTGCCGCGCCACACGATCAAGGTCGGGGTGATGGATGAGGAGCGTCGCACCTCGGCCAATCTGGCCGCCTGCATCCATGCGGTGAGGGACCGGATCGTCTTCATCAACACCGGCTTCCTCGACCGCACCGGAGACGAGATCCACACCGCCATGCGGGCTGGCCCGGTGGTGCGAAAGGGCGACGTCAAGTCCAGCGCCTGGATCGCCGCCTATGAGGCGCGCAACGTCGCCATCGGCCTGAAATGCGGCCTGTCGGGCAAGGCCCAGATCGGCAAGGGCATGTGGGCCGCGCCCGACCGGATGGCCGACATGCTGGAGCAGAAGATCGCCCATCCGCGGACCGGCGCCAACACCGCCTGGACCCCGTCGCCGACCGCCGCCACCCTGCATGCGCTCCACTATCACGCGGTCGACGTCTTCGCCGTCCAGGCCGAGGTGGCGACGCGGCCGACGCCGGGGCTGGACGATCTGCTGACCCCGCCCCTGGCGAACGGCGTCAACTGGTCCGAGGACGAGGTGAAGGCCGAGCTGGACAATAACGCCCAGGGCATTCTCGGCTATGTCGTCCGCTGGATCGACCAGGGGGTCGGCTGCTCCAAGGTGCCCGACATCCACGACATCGGCCTGATGGAGGACCGCGCCACCCTGCGGATCAGCTCCCAGCATATCGCCAACTGGCTGTTGCACGGCGTCTGCACGGCCGAACAGGTGGACGCGGCCCTTCTGAGAATGGCCGCCAAGGTGGACGCCCAGAACGCCGGCGACCCGCTGTATCGTCCCATGGCGCCCGATCCGGACGCCAGCCTGGCCTATCAGGCGGCCCGCGCCCTGGTGTTCCAAGGGGTGGAGCAGCCGAACGGCTATACTGAGCCCCTGCTTCACGCCTATCGGCTGAGGGCCAAGGGGCAGCGTTAAAACCCTCCGTCACCCTCGGGACAAGCCCGAGGGTGACGGGTTTCATGGTCTAATCCCCCGTCCTTCCCGGCGGCTTATCCGGCGCGGGCTCCAGCGGGCCTTCTTCATCCTCGGCCTTCATCAAGTCCTCGGCGGCGTCGTTGCTGGCGGCTGTCTGCCTCTGGGGCGCGGCGGGCGTCGGCTTGGTTCCGCGACCATAACCCAGCCGGCCCAGCGCCTCGTCGCCCTCCAGGCCGAAGGCGCTGCGAATCCGCAGGTCGGTCTGGGGGAAGGGGACTTCGATCCCGGCCCCGTCCAGGGCGTCGGCGATCAGCCAGGTATAGGCCGCGTGCATGGCCGCCGGTCGCTTGACCGCCTCGCGCGTCGGCCAGACCAGCAGTTCGAACTCCAGGCCCTTGTCGCCGAACCCCACCAGCCAGACCTGGCTCTTGCGCGCCTCGGTCTCGGGCAGGGTGAAGGGGCTGGACCGGGCGCAGGCCAGCACCGCCTCGCGCACCCTGCCCCGATCCGACCCATAGGCGACGGCGAAGGGGATGTGGATGCGGCGGGTGTCGCCCTTCAGGGTCCAGTTGGTCACCGGCTGTTCGATCAGCCGCGAATTGGGCACCAGGACATTGACGTTGTCATTGGTCCTGACCCGCGTCGCGCGCGGCCCGATCTCCATGATGGCGCCGCGAATGCCGATGTCCTCGATCTCGATATAGTCGCCGACAGAGACCATCCGGTCGAAGATCAGGAACAGGCCCGAGACGAACTCCTTGACCACCCCTTGCAGCCCCAGACCCACCCCTATGCCCAGGGCGCCGGCGAAGACGGCCAGGGACGACAGGTTCAGCCCCGCCGTCGACAGGGCCGCCATGACGCCCAGTATGATGACCGCATAGCCCGACAGCCGCTCCAGCAGATACAGGGCCTGACGGCTGCGTTCCGCCCGTTCACGCACCCGGCGCAGGGCGCGGGTGATCAGCCAGCTGACGCAGAAGGCGGCGATCAGGATCACGCCTGCCCCGACCAGACCGCCGAGGGTCAGGCTGGCGCCGGCGATCCGCAGGACCGGCGACTGTTCGATCGCCTCCAGGTTCAGCTTCTCGATCGTAGAGACCATCCGCCTCAAGCGCGCGGCGAAAGGCCAAGGTTCCGCCCGCGATGACGCGCGTTTCCGTCAGTGACCCATGACGGCCTGGATTTCGCCGAACAGCCCGGCGGAGGTGAAGGGCTTGCCCAGGTGACGGTTCGCCCCGGCCTCCCGACAGGCGGCCACATGCTCCGCCTGGGTATTGGCCGTCAGCATGATGATGGGCGCCGGCGGCCGACCCGCAGCCTGTTCCCGGTCGCGAATGCGAGCGACCGCCGTGATTCCGTCCATCCGAGGCATCTGGATGTCCATCAGGATCAGGTCGAACCGTTCGCGCTCCACGGCCTCCACCGCCTCCACCCCGTCCTCCGCCATGACCACGTCGGCGACGCCGTCCAGCATCATCTCGACGATCCGCCGGTTGGTGGGGTGATCGTCGACGACCAGGACGTTCATTCGCCCTTGCGCCGCCGCAGCCCCCGGGTCGTCGCAGACGGCGGCGAGGGGGATGTCCAGCCAGAAGACCGAGCCCCCGCCCTCGCGCGGTTCGCCGTCCACCTCGCCGCCCATAGCCCTTGCCTGCTCGCGCGCCAGAGCCAGGCCCAGCCCCATGCCGCCGAAGCGCCGCGTCAGGGCGTCGTCGCTCTGATGGAAGGGGGTGAACAGGGCGTCCTTCTTTTCAGGCGCGAAGCCGACGCCCGTATCCAGACAGGCGAAACGGATCACGCCGTTCTCGCGGCCTTCGATCCTCAGGCGGATCTCGCCCCGGTCGGTGAACTTCAGTCCATTCTGCAACAGGGGCGTCAGGATGCGCCCCAGGGCCTCCGCGTCGCCCAACAGCCGGGCCGGGAGGTCGGGCGAAATCTCGAGATGCAGGGCCAGACCCTTGGCCTCCGCCGCCGCGCGGTGGGGCGCGACAAGCTGTTCGGCGAAGGCGGTCGGCTCGAACGGCCCGGCCTTGGGCGCGCTGGGCGCAGCGCCCATGCGCGACACGGCCATCAGATCCTCGAAACGGTGCTGAAGCGACGTCGCCGAGGCCCGAATCATTGCGGCGATCTCGCGGATGTCGACGGTGTCGGCGCGACTGTCCAGAAGGTCGGCGCCGGCGATCACCCCGTTCAGCGGCGTGCGGATCTCGTGGGTGATGTTCGATATGAAGGCGCTGCGGGCGTGATTGGCGCGTTCGGCCTGCTCCAGGGCGGATCGCAGGGCGTCTGCGTCTCGCTGTCTCTGGGTCACGTCTTCCGCCAGGCCGATCAGATGGCGCAGACCGTCGTCGTCATAGGTGGCGACCTTGGTCGCCTCCAGATAGCGGACGCCGCCGCGGCCGTGATCCTCATGCACGGCGGTCTCTCGGCCTCTGGTCATGGCGGCGGCCGTCCATTCGGCCAGGCTCGAAGGCAGGACCTCGGCGGGCTTCAGCCCCGCCAGGCCCCCCACCCGGTCGAACAGGGTCTCTGCGGCCCTGTTGGCCAGGATGAAGCGTCCGGTCCGGGCGTCCTTGACCGTCAGGGCCAGGGGCAGGACATCGATGACCGTATTCAGAAAGGCGCTCGATTCCGTCTCGGCCGTCACGTCCTCCGACTTGGCCAACAGCCGCACGATCCGGCCTTGATCGTCGCGGACCGCGCTGACCAGGGTGTTCAGATAGAGGCCCGCGCCGTCCTCAGCGCCTTCGGACCTGGAAAGCCGGGCGCGGAAGGAGAAGGCGCGACCGGCCCGCGCCTCCCTGACCGCAAGATCCACCGAGGCGCGGCAGGCGGACGGCCATATGTCGCGCCAATCCTGGGCGGGGTCGTTCGGAGCGGAAGTTCGAAGTCGCCGCGCCGCGCTGTTGACGTAGACTATTCGCCCCGAGGGGTTAAGCAGCCATACATTCGCTGGACAAGCTTCTGCGAGTTGGGCGTGAAAAGCATCGCCTTCGTAAGCCGTCTCGGCTTGAGGAGCGAACCTGTTCAACATTGAACTCCTAAACACTCAACACGATTCAGCTCCTCAGTATGCCGCACGGAGATGAAGTCGGAGTAAATCGGGCCGGTGAAATATTGCCCGCGCAAGTCTAGGTACATCTGCGTATGGCAAGCTTGAGCGGCATTTAACCATCCACGTCAATGATGCTTCCAGTTGTAGCGCCATAGCCGTGCGGGGGATGGATGAGACGAGTGTTGGTGGATGCGGCCCTGGTGGTTCGCAATGTCGCGGGTCTGCGCCAGTCCATTCTGGACGCCTTCGAAGAGGACGACGCCGTCACCCTGGACCTGGTCGAGGATCAGGCCGTCGATCTGTGCGGCGTCCAGCTGATCGAGGCGGCGCGCCGTCAGGCCCAGGCCGTCGGCAAGACCTTGAGCCTGGCGCATCCGGGCGAGGCGTTTCGCCCGGTGCTGGAAGCGGCGGGTTTTCTGACCGAGGCGTCCGAGGACGACCTGCGGTTCTGGTTTCATGAAGGATCGGTTCAATGACGGCTTCCATCCTGACCGTTGACGACTCGCCCAGCATCCGCATGGCCTTGAAGATCGCCCTGACCGGCGCCGGCTATTCGGTCGCCGAGGCCGGCGACGGCGCCGAGGGCATCGCCAAGGCCAAGGCCAGCGCCTTCGACCTGATCATCACCGATCTGAACATGCCGGTCATGGACGGCCTGACCATGATCGAAGAGATGCGCCGCATGCCCGAACAGATGGGCGTGCCGATCGTCTTCCTGACCACCGAGTCCGACGAGGGCATGAAGGCGCGGGCCAAGGCCGCGGGCGCCACGGGCTGGCTGACCAAACCGTTCGATCCCGACCAGCTGGTGCGGATCGCTAAGAAGGTGCTGGGCCGATGAACGAAGCCATCGCCATCTTCCAGGTTGAGGCGCGCGAGAACCTGGAACTGATCGAACAGGGCCTGCTGGACCTGCTGGATCGTCCCGAAGACCGGGATCTGGTCGACGCCGTCTTCCGCGGCCTGCACACGCTGAAGGGGTCGGGGGCCATGTTCGGCTTCGACGCCCTGGCCGGCTTCACCCACCATTGCGAAACCGCCTTCGACCGGGTCCGCAAGGGCGAGGTGGCGGCGACCACGGATCTGGTCTCTGCGGTTCTGGCCGCCCGCGACCACATGCGACAGCTGCTGGAGGATCCGTCGGGCGATCACGGCGCCGCAGGCGACGCCCTGCTGGCCGATCTGGAGCGCGCAGTGCGCGAGGCTGACGGCGCCGCCGCGCCGGAGACCCCGAAGGCCGGCGCGACGACCTGGCGCGTGAAGTTCGAACTGCCCGCCGACGCCTTCCGCAACGGCGCCAACCCCCTGGCCCTGCTGAACGAGCTGCGCGACCTGGGCGAGGCCCATGTGGTGGTCGATACCTCGCGGGTGCCGCCGCTCAGCCGGATGGAGCCGACCGACCTCCATCTGGGCTGGACCGTCACCCTGACGACCGAGCACGGCCGCTCGGCGATCGAGGACGTCTTCATCTTCGTCATGGACGAGATGACCCTGAGCATCGAAGCGGTGGACGCCGAAGCCGCCGCCCCGCAAGAGGCTCCCCAAGCC